>JBILCJ010000121.1:0-6868 GCA_044353195.1 Bacteroidia bacterium
ACATCATTACCAAAATCAGCATACGTGAAAGGCGATCCATCAGCAAAGCCAATTAAAGCAATACCAATGTTACAATTTTGAATGGTGTTAGAGTAAAACTTATTGTTTGAGTTAGCACCTGAAACAGCAACCGAAGAACTTAAAACAGTTGTAGCTGCAATGTTCGTTGCATTCATCATAATGATACCAACAGAACCATCTACCATTGGTGCAAAACCTGAAGCCCAGTTAAGGCGATTCAACGTAATCACACAATTTTTAATGGTGTTGTTTTGACAACCATCTGTTACACTTGCTTTGTACAAGGCATAACCAAATTCCATAGTTGCAGGGTTAGCTGTGTTTGGATCCGTGATGTTAATACCATCAATGGTAACGTAATCCGAACCAATTAATTCAAACACACCGTCTTGAACAGCAGTACCTGGTGTTCCTGTACCTCCAGCGTATGCTGTGATTAAAGGATTAGCACCAACACCGTTTTTTCTAAAGGTGATTGTGTTTGCAGATGTACCTGTCGCAGTTAAAGAATATCCACCTACAGGAGCAGTTTCGGTATAACCGGCTGCAATGTTAAACGTAACAGGGCCGCTCACTCCCAAAGTGTTTAATGCATTTACTGCTGCTGCAATAGAGGCATAAGAACCAGGCACTGTTAGAGTACCAGATAGCTGTGCTTTAGCTACTGTAATGGAGAAAAAGAACGCTCCAATTACCAAACTTTTAATTTTTATCATATTGATTTTAGTTTATTTCGCCAAACATATAAAAAAATAGTAACATTCAATTGTTAATTTATTAAACGAAATGCAGTTTTTTTTGAGCTTTTTAGCTCATTATTAACTTTATTAACAATTATTAATATTATATATTGAAAGTCAATACTTTACTATCAACACCTCATTCAGAACTTAAAATAGGAATACGATAATTAACGGAAATTTTATCAGTTTAGTAACAACTCAATGAGTAAAAATAAATTTGGTTTTTTCATTTATTTTTATTTTAGCATAAAAAAAAGAGCACCAAATTGATGCTCTTTTAAATACTATGTTCATTCATTAAATTAAATGGTTATTTCATCAATATCTTTATTAAAAAAATGATATTCCATGAATGAATAACTATCTGAACTAATTACTTTAATCCATTGTTTATGTTCAAAAAACCATTTCCATTGTTTACTTCTAAATAAACCACCTTGCTTCAAATAACCAGCAATATAAGGATGTACAGACAATGTGATGTTTTTTGCATTTTGTTCTTTAATAATAAAACGTAATGCATTTTGAATTTGTTCAACAAATAAAATCGTTGGTTGCACTTTTCCACTTCCGTTACAACTTGTGCATGTTTCTAGTACTTCCACATTTACTTCAGGACGCAAACGTTGACGTGTAATTTGAATTAAACCGAATTTACTTGGAGGTAAAATATTATGTCTTGCTCTGTCTGATTTCATTTCCTCTTTCAAGGTATCAAACAATAATTTTCTATTTTCAGGATTGTGTAAATCAATGAAATCGATGACAATAATACCACCCATATCGCGCAATCTCAATTGACGCGCTACTTCTAAAGCCGCTTCTAAATTAACTTCTAAAGCGTTCTCTTCTTGCGATTTATCACTCTTAGCACGATTTCCACTATTGACGTCAATGACATGTAAAGCTTCTGTATGTTCAACCACAAGGTATGCCCCACTCTTCATAAATACCGACTTTCCAAATAACGATTTGATTTGTCTATCAATCCCGAAGTTATCAAAAATAGGTACCTTGCCTGTGTAGTGTTTTAAAATATCTACTTTATCAGGAGAAATAGTTTTGATATAGGATTTTAAATCGTCGTATACTTTCTCGCTATTCACATGAATGGCGTTAAACGAAGCATTTAAAAAATCACGTAAAATAGCGTTGGTGCGATCTACTTCACCAAGCAATCTAAAAGGAGGCTCTGCATTTTGCAAGGCTTTGAAACAAGTGTCCCATTTCGAAATTAAATCTGCTACATCTCCTTCAATATCTGCAACGGATTTACCTTCGGCAACCGTACGAATAATGACTCCGAAGTTTTTAGGTTTTATACTTTGCATCAAAGCTTTAAGTCTGTTCTTTTCTTCACTGCTTCTAATTTTAGAAGACACAGAAATTTTATCTGAGAACGGAATTAAAACAATGTATCGACCTGCAATGGAGATTTCTGTAGTAACTCGAGGTCCTTTAGAAGAAATGGGTTCTTTAGCTACTTGGACTAACACATATTGACCAGATTTTACGGCTTCATTAATTTTACCATCTTTACTGATATCACCTTCATTTTTAAAATACATTAAATTTGAAACTGTTTGTTTTTTATTCCGAACAGCATCCACATATTTAAAAAGTGAATCAGCTTGCGGACCTAAATCCAAATAATGCAAGAAGGCATCTTTTTCGTAACCAACATCAATGAAAGCAGCGTTAAGGCCCGTCATCACCTTTTTTACCTTACCCAGGTAAATATCGCCAACTGAAAATTTTAAGTTATTTTTTTCTTTATGTAATTCAATTAAACGTTTATCGTTTAATAATCCAATAACAACCTCGTTTGGCGTAGAATTAATTACTAGCTCTACATTCATTTTATTATTTTTTAGTAAAACTTTATCCCGCATGTCAAACAGTTATAAAAATATAACGGTTGACGGTTGAAATAAGTTCCAATTTTATTTAAATTTTAGGTACAGTCTTTCAGACTAAACCTTTAGTACATAAGACTACACTATATATAATAGCCAATACAGAAAGGATTTAATAAATCTTTCTGTATTGACTTAATCATAACTAAAAACAATTAGCTGCGCTAATTATTTTTTCTTATGGCGATTCTTTCTTAAACGTTTTTTACGTTTGTGAGTGGCCATTTTATGTCTTTTTCTTTTCTTTCCGCTTGGCATAATTGTATTGTTTAAAAATTTATATTCTGTTAATTATTTACTTTTTAATTGTTCAATGTATTTTATTACTTCTTGTTTCGCCATGGCATCATCGGTTAAACTAGCGTATTTAGTTAACATGCTTATGGTTTTATTTTTATCACCTTGTTGTTCATAGGCGTCAGCTAAATGCAAATACGCTTCGATATACATAGGATCAATTTCTAACACTTTATTAAATCGTTTAATAGCTTTATCAATTTGTCCTGACTTAACAGAAAAAAATGCAAATGTTAGTTGTAATTTAATGTTAGTAGAATCTATTTTTTCAACCTCTCTCAATAAAGCAATACCTTTCATTGGATCCTTTCCATTTTCTACAAAGCAAGCTGCTAATTGAATTTTAGCGTCTACATTCTTAGGATTTTTCTCAATAGCTTTTGAATAACAACGCATGGCTGATTGAAATAACGGTTCAATTTCAGATTCATCTTTAATGAATTTAATAGAAAAATAATACCTATCGCCTGCTTTTAAATATCCTTCAGATGACTTGACTTTATCAGCAGTTTTTTCAACGAAAAGGGAAGCTAAATCAGGTCTTTTTAATTGATCCCAAAAATGAATAACTGGAATAAACGACGTATCAATCTGAGATTGATTGGCAGACTTTAAAAGGAGTTCGTATTGCTTTTTATCTTCAGGAGTTAAGGTATTAACTGCTGTATTTAAAAATGAATCTATGGTTGTAGCAACTGAAACATTAGGCACAGATGCTTTGTTTTCAGGTTGTTTACCTGAATTTGTTTTTGGCGCAAGAAATAAAAGAACGAATACTATGATTGTCGTTAAAACTAAAGCAATTTGTGTTTTACGAGCTGGTGTCATTCAACTTGTTTATTATCTAAAGGTTCGGCAACTTTTACATTACGTTTTACTCTATCACTAAATACTTTGGCTGGTTTAAAAGCGGGAATGAAATGAGCAGGAATAACAACGGTTGTGTTTTTCGAGATATTTCTTCCAATTTTCTCAGCACGTTTTTTTACAACAAATGTTCCAAAACCTCTTAAATAGACGTTTTTACCATCTGTCATCGACGTTCTAATTGATTTCATAAAGGCTTCAACAGTAGTTTGCACTACAATTTTTTCAATTCCTGTCTTTTCTGAAATTTCGTTTACTATATCAGCTTTAGTCATTTACAAAATATTTAAAATCAACGATTTAAAAATAAAAATCGGGGGTGCAAAGATATGCTTTAATTTGAATTTTAAAAATAAAAAAGGGATTAAAATGAGAATTATTTAAAAATAAATTCATTTTACAGGATAAATTACTCTTTTTCTTTAGTTCTTTTCACAAAAACGTCTCAAAAACATTAAAACCAATAAAAACGATCATTGATATGAGTTAATGTTTTCACTAACTTACCATACGGAAATTTGATTTTTATACCTCCTGTGTAGCAAACATCCATAATGTTAATGACTTTATCTTGCTTTCCAACACGCATTCTATAATCAATAAAAACACCTATTAAGTCAAATTGATGCTCGATGCCAGTTCCTAAATTTAATCCGAGCCAGTTATTCTTGATTTCACTATTCACTTTATAATATTCTTTCAAATTCAGATAATCTAATTGACCTGTAAAAAAACCTTTGAATGTATTGTAACTAAGCCCAGCGAATGGATATAATAAGGTTTTATTGTTCGGAAATTTAGCCATCACTTCCAAATTCACTTCAAATGTATTTGCTTTAATATTGAACCAAGTTGGTTCTATATTAATTGGCTTGAAATGAGTATAAAGTGAAGACACTCTCACGAAATTATTCACATCGTAGGTTAAACCGGCACAGTAGCCTAATACATTATTATTATCTTTGGTATTTCGAGCTAAAAAAATAACGCTGTTATTTGCTCCAACCTTCATACTCAAATTTGTATAATCCCTTTCCTTAGGCAAAGGAATAGTCTTTAGGTTTTGGGGATTCGTTACAGGCAACTTTTTTTTAGTTTGCGCACAAATCAATTGCGAAATGCACACAAAAATCACGATTAACATTCTTATTTGCCTCATAATTTAATTAGATTACTTGAATTTAATATTGATTAACGAATGGTTGCCCCTACTTTTTCAGTATATGTTTTAATTAATTTTTGCATCACGTTTTCAATTTGCTTATCATTTAACGTGGCTTCATCATCTTGCAAATTAAAACTTAAGGCATACGATTTTTTACCAGCTTCTAATTTATCACCTTCGTAAATATCAAATAAATTAACTGTCTTTAATAATTTTCGTTCGGTGTTAAAAGCAAGTTCTTCTAATTCTTTATAAGTGATTTTTTTATCTAATAATAAAGCTAAATCTCTTCTTACAGAAGGGAATTTTGAAATTTCTTTAAATTCTAATTTTGCTTTTCCAACCAAAGACAGAACGTTATCCCAATTAAAATCTGCATAAAACACATCAGCATTGATATCCATCTTTTTACAAATGGATTTATTTACCAATCCAACATTCACTAAATTTTTAGATTTAAATGCCAATGATAAACCATAATTAAAATCAGAATGATCTAAATCATTCACTTTAAATGGAATGGATAATTTATGTAAAATAGCTTCCACACAGGCTTTCAAATAATTAAAGTCAACTTTATTATTTTCTCCATAAGGATTTTCAGCGTACTTTCTACCAGTTACAAAAAGTGTAAGGTGTTTAGTTTCTGCATATTTGAAATCAGCATCAATGGTTTGGTAGGTTTTTCCAAATTCAAAAAACTTTAAATCTGCTTGTTTACGATTGATATTGTATGATAAACTTTCTAAACCTCCAAATAGCATGGAGTTTCTCATCACATTTAA
The DNA here is from genome assembly GCA_044353195.1 of Bacteroidia bacterium. Lineage (GTDB taxonomy): Bacteria > Bacteroidota > Bacteroidia > B-17B0 > Aurantibacillaceae > UBA4416. Next base: position 5,795 of record JBILCJ010000121.1, read on the forward strand.
ATCTGTACTTAATGGATTTAACACTTTAACTAAGGGTGTTTCGGGATTATAATAACTTTCTTTGGTAAGTGATAATCCCATTATTTCGTTAAAGCCACTATTTGCTAACAAATTAGCCGTTGTGTTTTCGGCGGCAGTCATTCTTTCTCTGTCTGCAAAATTAGCCGTAAATTTAATTTGAGAACTTTCTTCTACATTATTGTATCCATAAATACGCATTACTTCTTCAATTACATCCGCTTCGCGCGTAACATCTGTTTTGTATTGAGGAACCGATAGCAACAGTGTTTCACCTCCTTCTTGTTGAATGGTAATGCCTAACGAAGTAATAATATGTTTGATACTATTTTTATCAATTTCTTTACCAATTAATTTATTACAATTGTGATAAGAAAATGCGATTTGAAACGGTTCTAAAACGTTTGGATAGATATCAAGTAAATCCATACTCAATACACCACCAGCCATTTCAAAAATAAGTGCAGCGGCGCGTTTCAATGCAATAACAGTCATTTCCGGATCTGTTCCACGTTCAAAACGAAAACTACTGTCGGTTTTTAAACCATGTTGTTTACTTGATTTACGAACGAATGCGGGATTAAAATACGCAGATTCTAAAAATATGCTTGTTGTTGATTGGCTTACACCACTTGTTAAACCACCAAAAACACCAGCTAAACACATTGGTTCGTTGGCGTTACAAATCATTAAATCATTTTCAAACAAGGTGCGCTCGGTACCATCCAGTATTGTAAACTTAGTGCCTGCTAAACCATTTTTTACGATGATTTTTTCTCCGGTTATTTTATCAAAATCAAACGCATGCAATGGTTGTCCTAAATCATGCATGACAAAATTAGTAATGTCAACAATATTATTGATTGGACGTAAACCAATGGCTAACAAATAATTTTTTAACCAAGTTGGAGATTCTTTAACTGTAATGCCCGAAATAACCAAGCCACTGTAGCGTTGGCAAGCCTCCGTGTTTTCAATTGTAACGTCAATTTTATTTAAGTTGCTCGCTTCTGGTAATTCAAATATATTATGCAAATGTGCTTGGTAACTATCTGT
>JBILCJ010000225.1:0-3315 GCA_044353195.1 Bacteroidia bacterium
CTTTGCAGAAAACACACAACGCATTTTACCAAATGCAGGTGCTGGTATTTATTACTACCGCGAACGTTTTTATGCAGGTTTTTCTGTACCTAAATTATTAGAAAATAAATTCACGTCTTCTAATGTAAATGCCGCATCCAAAGAACAACGCCATTATTTTTTCATCATGGGAACGGTTATTGATTTATCAAAAGACATTAAATTTAAACCCACTTGTTTTTTGAAAGCTACTCCTGCTGCCCCATTGCAAGGTGACATCACGGCTAACTTTTTAGTTAATAATAAGTTTTCGATTGGTGCGATGTATAGAACTGGCGATGCCGTTGGTGCTTTATTAGGTTACAATTTTTCAGAACAATTTACACTAGGCTATTCGTTCGATTGGTCGATGGCCAATACAACTGGAAAATACAATAACGGAAGTCACGAAATTATGTTACGTTACGATTTAATTTCGAAAGCAAAAGCTAAAATTAAATCAACACGTTTCTTCTAATCATATTATAACACGACGCATACAATGAAAAAATCTATTATACTTTCCATTCTGCTTATTCCAATTTATTTCATTGGACAAACATCTATTAAAAAAGCGAATAATCACTTCTCTAATTTTAGTTACCACAAAGTGATTGAAAAATTAGAAGGCAACGTTAATTTAACAACCGATGCTCAAAGAAAATTAGCTGAAAGTTATAAATTAGTTGGTAATCATGCCGCTGCTGAAATAGCCTATGCCAAGCTAATAAACGCTGTAGACAAAACACCTAACGATGTGTATGCCTATGCGCAAGTTTTAAAAATGAATGGAAAATACACCGAAGCTCAACAGCAAATGGATGTGTATGCTGCTTTAAATAGTAAAGACAGTCGTGTCGCATTGCATAAACAAAATAAAAATTACACCATTGATTTATTAAAAAACAAAGGTCAATTTGATGTGAAAAATTTAGCTGCAAATTCTCCTGAACAAGATTTTGGTGTTACTTATTTTAAAGATCAATTAGTTTACACTTCATCTAAGCATGATATCAATGCAGCATACAGAAGATGGAACGGAAATAATTTACCCTTTTTAGATTTATACATTGGAACGCCTGATGCAAATGGTGAAATCACAAACACTAAAAAATTTAACACCCTAAATAAAAAATACCATGAAGGGCCAGCATCTTTTAGCAAAGATGGAAATGTGGTAATTTACACTCAAGACAATTATAAGAAAAAAAGTAAAGATGGCACTACTAATTTAGAGATGATGATCTCTACGTTTGAAAATGGTAAGTGGAGTATTAAAAAGGCATTCCCTCTCAACAACGAAGAGTATTCTGTTGGACACCCTGCACTTTCTGCTGACGGACAAACACTTTACTTTGCTTCGGATATACCCGGTGGAAAAGGTGGTGTGGATATTTACAGAGCCACAAAAGATACAAATGGCAATTGGATTAACATCACTAACTTAGGTGATAAAATTAATACGGAAGGAAATGAAATGTTTCCATTCATTCACGAAAGCGGTTTGTTTTTCTTTTCATCTGATGGAAGACCAGGATTAGGTGGATTAGATGTGTTTGTAACTGAAATTAAAAATAAAAAAATTGGCAAAGTTCTTAATGTTGGAAATCCTGTGAACGGACCAAAAGACGACTTTTCAATGGTATTAAATACCGCAAAAACAAAAGGTTACTTTGCATCCAACAGAGATGGTGGAAAAGGTGATGATGATGTATATAGTTACAATTTATTAAAACCATTTCAATTTGGCAAACTCATTAAAGGTATTGCCAAAGATGAAAAAGGAACTATACTTGCTAATGTTACTGTTAGTTTATTTGATGCTCAAGGAAAGGTTGTTCAAACAGTCACAACTACAGCAAATGGAGAATATAGTTTTGACGTTGAAAATTCAGGAGCATATCGCTTAACAGGAAAAGCAACGAACTTCTTCAATGCCAATAATACTTTAAATGTTAGCGATGATGCAGATGTGATTGTTTCCAATTTGATTCTTGAAAAAGATCCAGGTTTATCGCTTGTTGCCATCATTACGGATGCGAAAACACAACAAGCCTTGAGTGGAGTAAAAATTACCATCACTCAAAAAGACAACACACCTTTTGATTCGTATGTTACACAAGATGTAGGCAATTACAGAAAAGCCTTACCTACAAATAAAATTGGAGACAAATTAGTTTACAAACTAAAATTAGAGAAAGCAGGTTATTTGACTAAAGATGTTGATTTTACATACACCATCACAAAAGCAGGTGATATCAATATACACGAAGCCTTAAATTTAACCTTGAGTAAATTAGAAATTGGTGGCGACTTAGCTAAAATGATTGACATCAAACCAATTTATTTTGATTTAGGAAAATATACCATTCGTAAAGATGCTGCCGTGGAACTTGATAAAATTGTAAAAATCATGAATGAATATCCTAACATGGTTATTGAATTAGGATCTCATACAGATTGTAGAGCAACTGCTGTGTTTAACGAAAAACTATCTGACAACCGTGCGAAAGCCTCCGCAGAATACATCAAAAAATCCATTTCAAAAACAGAACGTATTACCGGTAAAGGATATGGAGAATCTAAATTGAAAAATGGATGTGCTTGCGAAGGCACAGTTAAATCAACGTGTTCGGAAGAAGAGCATCAACAAAATAGAAGAACAGAATTTATTATTTTAAGTGTAGAGTAGTTTTTATTTTTTTAGTTTTAAAAAGCCTTACACGTGTGTAAGGCTTTTTTTATTACTATTATTCTTTATCTGAAAAGGAATACAGTAGTTGATAATTCTAATTTACTATTTCCGTTTTGTTATGCGTTAAGGATTGAAGTGGAAATCCTTTTGGTCGCTGAGCGTGTCGAAGCGAAAAAAGATTGCAACGAAAAGCCTGATGAGCCTTTTGGCGAAAACACCCATATATTTTTTAAACTTCTCTTATTCTTTGTCTTGAAACAAAGAATCAAAATTCAAGGCTGTATCAAATCATGCTAAAAATAAAAGGTTTTCAATCCGACGCTTTGAACTCGCTGCGCTCAAACACCAAATCGTCTTCACACATGCCAGCGCGTTTGATGCACCTTTATTTTTCACGCATCATTTGATAAGGCCGTTTGGAGAGGTATTCGGATTTAAAAGATGATGAATCATTTCAGAATGACCTGGATTTAAAATCAGAATTAAACCGATAAGCATAATAGTGAAATAAAAATACCGTCTCTAAACTCGGCCTCATGCACGACTGCTTAAAAAATAAACCCATACAAAAGCGAGAGCAAATGCGTAAGCGATTTTGGCTG
>JBILCJ010000086.1:0-8907 GCA_044353195.1 Bacteroidia bacterium
AAGAAAAAAAACATATTACAATGTATTTTTATAATCTAAATCAGTATAACTTCTTAATTTTCCTTCTGCTTTATAGTTTTCTAAAAGTGTATCAACTTTTTCGTAAGTTAAATTTTCGTGATACGATGCTCCACATTGCAACATTGGAGCTGTTCCACAAGAACCTAAACACTCTGCCACTTTTAAAGTAAACATACCATCTTTAGTTGTTTCACCAACTTTAATATTCAATTTTTTCTCAATGTATTTTACAATATCTTCTGCTCCATTTAACCAACATGAACTTGTTTGACAAACTTCTAATACACATTTACCAACTGGCTTTAAATTATACATCGTATAAAAAGAGGCCACTTCAAAAACTTCAATTGGTTTAATTTTTAAAATGGAAGCTACATAATCCATTGTTTCTGGACTTAACCATCCACCAAACTCTGCTTGTGCTATGTGCAATATGGGTAACAAAGCAGATTTTTGCTTTCCTTCAGGATAATGTGAAATAATTGTTTGAACAGTTTTCATAGCATCTTCACTAAAAACAGTTTCATTGCGTTTAGTGTTATCAAACTTTTGTGCTCCGTGTACTTGACTACTCATTGTTATGTATTTATGTGTTCTGTTTTTTATCAGAACTATTTTTTATTTTAATTTAAATTGATAATATCCAACACGACTAATAGTGCAAAAATAATGTAACCAATCAATGTGAAGTGTAATACTAAATCAACCCAAAAATTAGTTGTAATAACTTTGCCTTCTTTCATAAAAATGGCAACTAAAGCAAGAATTGGGAATAAAGAGAGTATCACTAAAATAAGTAACTCTGTATCAAATGTGGGTTTTGCCTGTGTTTTTTTTGCTATCACTAGTTGTTTATGCTTTAACACAACTGATTTATTTGCAAGGGATACTATGCCGTTTTTTGAATTACTAAACAAAGTATTGTGTCTCATTTCAACAGACTGATGAACTGGCATTTTTTTCAAATCACTCATTTCAATCCCTTGTGATAGAATTTCTTTCAATGGTGCCAGGTTTTCAGTGGTCGTTCTGCCTTCATTCTTTTTTTGGACTGGAGAAACATCTGGCGTACTTTGATGATGAGCAACATAAAACCCTTTATTGTATTTGCGTTTTAAAACTAACGTGTTTTTTAAATTAGAACACGATGATAACACAACAGAAACTACAATGATAAATGATATTATTTTTTTCATATTCTTTACTTATTTAAGCGTCTAATTCTCCAGCAATAACGTTCATACTACTCATCGTTAAAATGGCATCACTTAACATAATTCCTTTTACCATTTCGGGATATGCTTGATAGTAAATAAAACATGGTCTTCGGAAATGTAAACGGAATGGTGTTCTTCCGCCATCACTGATTAAATAAAATCCTAACTCTCCATTTCCACCTTCCACACAATGGTATACTTCTCCTTTAGGAATATCAGTTTCTCCCATCACAATTTTAAAATGGTAGATTAATGCTTCCATGTTATTATAAACTTGCTCTTTTGGTGGCAAAAAGAAATCTGGTAAATCAGCATGCATTGCACCTTCAGGCATTTTTTTTATGGCTTGTTCAATGATACTTAAAGACTGCCACATCTCGTGTTGGCGAACCATGAAGCGATCGTATGTATCTCCACTTGTTCCAACAGGAACTGTAAACGTAAAGTCTTCATAAGAAGAATATGGATTCATAACGCGAACATCATAGTCTACACCCGCTGCGCGCAAATTTGGACCAACAAAACTATAACTCAAAGCCATTTCTGCCGTGATTGGTCCGCAATTTACAGTACGGTCCATGAAAATTTTATTACGTTCTAATAAGTTTGAAAACTCTTGTAAACCTTTAGGGAATTCTTTTAGAAAGGTATCAATTAGGTCCCACGTTTTTTTATTCCACTCGTTATCAAATCCTCCAATTCGACCGATATTAGTTGTTAAACGAGCTCCGCAAATTTCTTCAAATATTTCATAAATTTTTTCTCTCCATTGAAAAATGTATAAGAAACCTGTCATAGCACCAGTATCAACACCAATAACAGAATTACAGATGATATGATCGGCAATACGAGATAATTCCATAATGATGACACGGTGATATTCGGCACGTTTTGGAATTTTAGCACCTAATAATTTCTCAACGGTCATGTACCAACCCATGTTATTGATTGGCGAAGAGCAATAATTTAAACGATCGGTAATAGGAGTAATTTGCGCATATGGACGATGCTCAGCTAATTTCTCAAAGGCACGATGAATATAACCGATGGTTGGGGTCGCTTCTTTGATAATCTCACCATCCATTTTTAACACGTTTTGAAAAATACCATGTGTAGCCGGATGTGTTGGCCCTAGGTTAAGAGTCGAATACTCTTTCTCTTCAAAAACTTCTTTGTTTATGTTTTCTTGTTTACTCATTCTAAAATCAATTTTTAGTTCTTAATCTTTAGCGTTTAATATTATATATTCAATTCTGTTTAATTTATTCAAAACTAATAACTCAACACTAAAAACTTTTTCTATCGTCCAAACATACTATCATTCTTATCGGTCCTTGTTTGATCTTCCAAAGGAAATTCTTTTCGTAATGGAAAAATATCCATTTCTTCCATATTTAAAATTCGTTTTAAATTAGGGTGACCTTTAAATTTTACGCCAAAAAAATCATACGTTTCTCGCTCCATCCAATTTGCAGCAGGCCATAAATCAGTTGCTGTTGAAATTTCGGGATGATTAATGTCAACAAAAGTTTTAATTCGAATGCGAAAATTTTTAGGCATATTATGTAAATGATAAATAACGCCTAACTGTTTTTCATCAGCGGTTTGCATACCACATAAATCGGTTAGAAAATGAAAATTTAACTCTTCATCTTCTTTTAAAAATTTTAGAACATCATGTATTCTATCTTTTTGAATTGTAAAAACAGGAAAATCATAAAGCATCTCTGCAGATTGAATATCTCCATGAAAATGTTCTTTTAATTTTTCGTTTACTTTATTTAATAATTCTTCCATTGTAAGGTTTAGTTTATTCTATTCCGTATGAGTTTAGCATATTTTTATATTCTTCCGACTCTCTTCTTCTAAATGATTCGTTTTGAGCCATTTCTTGAATTTTCAAAACTCCTTCCAAGATTTGTTCTGGACGGGGCGGACAACCAGGCACGTAAACATCTACTGGAATAATTTTATCTATTCCTTGTAAAACACTATATGTGTCGAAAATACCTCCACTACTTGCACAAGCCCCAACAGATAATACCCAACGAGGTTCGGCCATTTGTTCATAAACCTGACGTAAAATAGGACCCATTTTTTTTGAAATAGTTCCCATTACCATTAACATGTCAGCTTGACGAGGCGAAAAGCTTAAACGTTCTGAACCAAAACGGCCTAAATCGTAATGACTCGCCATCGTTGCCATGAATTCAATACCACAGCATGATGTTGCAAAAGGCAAAGGCCATAATGAATTTTTACGTGCCATTCCTACAACATCTTCTAGCTTTGTTGCAAAAAATCCAGGACCTTCTAAGCCATCTGGACTTTTTGCTATTTCTACTTTTGTACGCTTTGCAATTTCTTTCATACTTCGTATAGTTTTAAGTTTAAAATGTTTAGTTCTTAATAAAATTAAAATCTAAACTATGTTTTGGCATTTAAAATCTTTCTATTTGTTATTCTTTTATTTTATTAAAAACTAATAAATCAACACTCATAATTCATTTACTCTTCCCACTTAAGTGCTTTCTTAGATAGCATATAGTAAAAACCTATGAGCAAAAGTATGATAAATGAAAACACTTCAATCACACCATTCATTCCTAACTCTTTAAAATTAACGGCCCATGGATACATAAAAATAACTTCAATATCAAACAAGACAAATAAAATTGCGACTAAAAAATATTTGATAGCAAATGGTAAACGAGCGTTGCCTTGGGCTTCTACGCCGCATTCGAAAGAATCTAATTTGATTTTCGTTTTGCGTTTTGGTCCCAGCCAATGTGAAGCGATCATGGTTGTAATAACAAAACCAAGCGCTACAATAAACATTAATACAATTGGTAAATAATCTAATGGCGTTGTTGTAGATTGCATAGTTTAAACATAAATATTGAATGTAAGATTAACTATTTTAAACCAAAACATCAAATAATATAGTTGTTTTTTTTAAGCATCATTTGTTCAAAAAAATGGACCTGTTTTTTATAAAATACTTGTCTCTTTTTTAAACAAAATAGTATTTACAAAATTCACTATCCACATTTTAGATAAACTTTACATAACGACAATTTTACTTATTAGATGAATAAAAAAAAGACTCATCTGTTTCCAAATGAGTCTTTTGTATAAACAATATTTTTAAATTTTATTTTGGTTGAATTGCTTCTAAAGTGATATCAATTTTCACATCTTCACCTAAACCACCACCTTCACCAATTCCAAATTGAGTGCGATTAATAATAGTTTCTCCATCAAATCCTATTACGTTTGCTGGCATTTCTTTTCCAGTTGACCAATCAGACCCATCTTTTGTTCCAACATAATTAAAGTTTAAATCAACATCTTTTGTAATGCCCTTAATTGTTAATTTACCTTTAGCCGTGTAAGAGAAAATACCACCTTCATTTTTAACTATTTCTGAAGATTCGAAAACAGCTTTAGTATGCTTAGCAACATCAAAAAATTCAGGCTTATCTTTTAAATGACTATCACGCATACTGTTTTGAGTATTGATAGATTTCATGTCTAATCTAATATAAATTTTAGAACCTGCAGTGTTATCTAAATTAACATATCCGCTATCAACATTTATGCTACCTTTTGTATTACTGATAATGTGTTTGATACTAAAAGAAACAGATGAATGAGCTCCGTCTACCATGTAATTACCTTTAACCTCTGCAATATTTTTCATATTAGCAGACATTATGCTATCACACTGTGCTTTGCTTGTGCAAGTATATTCTTGTCCGTTGATGTTGCATTTAATAACTTCTTCAATCATCATACCATTTGAGCAACATTCTCCTTTTACAGAGCTTCCTCCGATTCCAACAATATATGGAGCGATTACTAAAGAAACGATTGACATTAATTTAATTAAAATGTTCATCGAAGGTCCAGAAGTATCTTTAAATGGATCACCAACAGTATCACCCGTTACAGATGCTTTGTGTGGTTCTGATTTTTTGTAGAACATTTCACCATTAATTAATACACCTTTTTCAAATGATTTTTTAGCGTTATCCCAAGCGCCACCTGCGTTAGATTGAAAAATTCCCATTAACACACCTGATACTGTAACTCCCGCTAATACACCTCCTAAAACTTCTGGTCCGAAAATAAAACCAACGATGATTGGCGTAATTAAAGCAATTGCGCCTGGCAACATCATTTCGCGAATTGATGCTTTAGTAGAAATAGCAACACACTTTTCGTATTCTGGTTTTGCTTTGTATTCCATGATGCCAGGAATTTCGCGAAACTGACGACGAACTTCTTGTACCATATCCATAGCAGCTTTTCCAACTGCTTGAATACACAATGCTGAGAAAATAAATGGAATCATCGCTCCAACAAATAAACCTGCTAATACAGGAGCTTTATAAATATCAATTGCATCAATGCCAGCAATACCAACAAAAGCAGCAAATAAAGCTAAAGATGTTAAAGCTGCAGAAGCAATCGCAAATCCTTTACCAGTAGCTGCTGTTGTATTACCAACTGCATCTAAATTATCAGTACGCTCACGAACTTCAGGAGGTAATTGGCTCATTTCAGCAATACCACCAGCGTTATCAGCAATAGGTCCAAAAGCATCAATTGCTAATTGCATAGCCGTTGTTGCCATCATACCTGCAGCAGCGATCGCTACACCATATAAACCAGCACAGTAATATGAACCCATAATACCAGCCGCTAATGTTAAAATAGGAATAACAGTAGATTTCATACCAACTGATAATCCACCAATAATATTTGTTGCATGACCAGTTGATGATTGCTGAATAATAGACATTACAGGTGCTTTACCCATTGCTGTGTAATATTCAGTTACAATACTCATTATGGCACCTACTACTGTACCAACTAATATCGCTCCAAAAACACCCATTTTAGTGAACTCTACACCACGCAAAGAAATGATTCCTTCAGGTAACATGTAATTTACGATGAAGTAAGATGCTATTACAGTTAAAGCCATTGAAGCCCAGTTACCATAATTTAAAGCGTTTTGTACGTTTGATTTATCATCTTTAATTGTAACGAACCATGTTCCAACAATAGAAAACAAAATACCTAATCCACAAATTACCATCGGTAGTAAAACTGGAGAGAATCCATTGAAACCATCCGTATAAATACCATTCACTTTTTCAATTACAATTTCTTGTCCTAATACCATAGTGGCTAAAATAGTTGCTACATAAGATCCAAATAAATCGGCCCCCATACCTGCAACGTCACCTACATTATCACCAACGTTATCAGCGATTGTTGCAGGATTACGAACATCGTCTTCAGGAATACCTGCTTCTACTTTACCTACTAAATCCGCTCCAACATCAGCAGCTTTGGTATAAATACCACCACCAACACGCGCAAATAAAGCAATTGATTCAGCACCTAATGAAAAACCTGTTAATACCTCAATAGCTGTTTTCATTTGGTCGCTATTTACATCAACCACATTAAACATTTTTAAGAAAACAATGAATAATCCACCTAAACCAAACACTGCTAAACCAGCAACACCTAATCCCATTACTGTACCACCAGTAAAAGAAACCTTTAATGCTTGTTTTAAACTTGTACGAGCCGCTTGTGTTGTACGAACGTTAGCTTTAGTAGCTACTTTCATACCAATGTATCCTGCAGTAGCAGAAAACACAGCTCCAATTATAAAAGAGATAGAGATAATCCAACTTGAATGAATTTCTTTACCATTTACTTCATGTATTGTTCCTGAATAGGCCAATAAAGCTGCTGCAAACACAACAAAAATACTTAACACTTTCCATTCAGCCTTTAAGAAAGCCATTGCTCCATCTGCTATGTAGCCTGCTAACTCTTGCATGTTTTTATCGCCAGCATCTTGCTTGCTAACCCAGGCAGATTTTACTGCCATTACAATTAATCCTACAATTCCTAATGCAGGTACTAAATAAATTACTGATTCGTTCATATTATTACTTTATAAATAAGGGTTGCAAAAATAAGAATTAATCTCTAAAATAAAAATAATTAAAGCGTTGACGCTCACTAATTTAGAAATAAAGCAATTTATTAGTCATAAAAACATACATTAAATGCTTAATTTTTACATAATTTAAATACATTTACCTTACATGAAACGCACTTTAATTTTATCATTTATATTCATTTCGTTTTTAAGTAAAGCAGGTGTTTTTTATACAATTCAAACAGACAGTTTGCCGATTGACAGTTTGGTCAAATACAGTAAAATGTTTATAGGAACACCTTATCAACATGGAAGTTGCACTCCTAAAAATGGATTTGATTGTTCTGGATTTGTTTATTTTGTATTTAATCACTTTAAAATAAAAACGCCTCGTTCTTCCATTGACTATCTTAATTATGGCAAACAAATTGAAATTGATTCTTGTATAGCTGGCGACATTATTGTTTTTACTGGCACGAATGCTAAAAATAGAAACCCCGGACATGTTGGAATCATTGTGTCTAAACCTGGTGAAGAGTTGCAATTCATTCATAGTTCGTCTAACAAAAAAAACGGTGGTGTGAAACTGTCAACCTTTACCGAATCACCTTACTATAAATTACGATTTCTGAAAATTGTAAGAATATCATAAACGCATTAAGCTAAAATGATATCGATTCAAGTTTTTTTTAATAAAAACAAAATCTTATCTATATTTGCATCAATCTTTTAGGGGTGCCCTATTCCAATTTGAATACGGCTGAGATTATACCCATTATTTACTTGACAAAGCGTCAATAAATATGCACCTGATCAGGATAATGCCTGCGTAGGGAAACAGTTAATTAAACGTTTTGCATCCCCTTGCAAAATGATTTTTAACAATAAAAAAACAAAAATGAACACATTCAAAAAAACAGTAGCGCTCACCCTCATGTTGGGAAGTAGCCAACTTGCAAAATCTCAATTCATGTTGAGTGGAGTATTAACTTCTAAAGAAAAAAAAACGATTCCATTTGGCATCGTTAATTTAAAAAATACCTATTTAACTGCCCAAACAAATGCAAATGGCGAATATGCCTTTACTAATTTAAGAGACGGAAAATATGTTGTTGTTGCCTCTGGATTTGGATTTAAACCTGGTTTAGATTCAATCACACTTACTAAAAATTTGACATTAAATATTGAGTTAAATGAAAATCCATTAAACCTTGATGAAGTTATTTTAACCAGTACAAGAATGTATACTAATTCAATTTTTGCTCATAATAATATAACGAGCGAAGATTTAAAAAAACAAAACATAGGACAAGACTTACCATATGCTTTGAATTCAATACCTTCTGTAGTTATTAATTCGGATGCAGGCAATGGTGTAGGTTACACTGGCATGAGAATTAGAGGAACAGACGGAACTCGCATAAACGTTACCATTAATGGAGTTCCTGTAAATGATGCTGAAAGTCAAATGACCTACTTCGTTAATATGCCAGATTTACTATCATCAACTGACAACATCCAAGTTCAACGAGGTGTTGGCACATCGGTCAATGGAGCTGGTGCTTTTGGAGCAAGTATTAATATGCAGACGAATACACTTCAGGAAAAATCCTACGCTAAAATTAATAATTCATTTGGGTCATTTAATACACTGAAAAATACCATTATGGCTGGAACGGGTTTAATCGATAAGCATTT
>JBILCJ010000007.1:0-26291 GCA_044353195.1 Bacteroidia bacterium
ATTTTCAAAAAATAAATTTCATTACCCACTGATGATTCAAGAATTTTTTGAAACCATACAGTTGGTATACTTAGTTAAAAAATATCATATTTCTAAAGTCCATTATTTTTGTATTTATGAAAGAGATTCTAATATATGTGCTTTCATTTTAATGAAGTTCGGTATTTATATTAATAAAATTCCATCAGAAGTTCCTTTGTGTTTTTTTAATAAATCAATTATTGCTAACGAATTAAGTTTTTGTTTTGACTATCAAAAGGAGGAGTTTGGTTTTTATAATAAAACGATGTTTGTTGACAAAACAAATGTATGGGCACCCGAACAAATATTAAATGCACCTAAAAGATTTTTAACTCCAGATAGAAATGAAAGTAAAGCATCTCACGATATTGGTTTTTTTTCAAGTGGAAATTGGTTAAGAGCTCAATTGGGTGATGTTGATATGGGACATCATGATAAAGAAAATGAGGAATTAATTTTGAGAGGGTTGATTGATTATGCTCAAAAAAATAATTTGAAATTGAGATTATTTTTACATCCATTAGAAAAAAAATCTCAACATAAAGACTCTACTGAATTTTATTATAACGAGTTTTTACAACATAAAAATGTGACTTTTGCTGATATTACAGTTTCTTCGATTGAAGGATTTGACGATGTAAATTTAGCTGTATCTTTATATAGCACATTAATGTTTGAACGAATTTATTTAGGATTTAAAACTATTATAGCACCATTTGATTATGATGAATTTCCAATTAAACAAAGTTCATTGAATCATATTTGTGTTCATAATATGGAAGAACTTTACTTTAAATTAGATGTAAATTTAAAGCTTACAACAATTGAATTTTTTGAGATGAATCATCTTAAAAGTTATTCACAAATACTTCAATAAACTATGTGTGGCATTTCTGTACTTTTTAATAAACACAAAGTAACAAAAGAAAATTACATTGATTTTTTATGTTCTTTAAAAAAAATAAATCATCGTGGTCCTGATGATGAAGGTGTTGTTTTAATTAACACGCAAACAAATGATTTTAGAATTATTAAAACTGATGTAACGCCTTTAGCCGATAATCGTGTTACAAATGTTGAATCTATTAATGTTGAAAATTATAATTTAATACTAGGACACAAACGGTTGAGTATTATTGATTTATCAGTTCAAGGACATCAACCCATGCAAGGTGTTGATGGTTCTTGGATAGTGTTTAATGGTGAAATTTTTAACTACATAGAATTAAAGGAAGAACTTAAACACTATGGTTGCCAATTTCAGACTCATTCTGACACTGAAGTTGTGTTAGAGGCATATCGCATTTGGGGCAAAGAGTGTTTAAATAAATTTAATGGCATGTGGTCTATCTGTATTTGGGATGCACCAAGAAAAAGGATATTTATTAATAATGATAGATTTGGAGTAAAGCCACTTTATTATTTTGAACATAAAAATGGATTTAATTTGGTTTCTGAATTAAAACAGTTAAGTTGCTTTCATGATATTCCTTTGAATTTGAATAAGAAGCATATTGAAGACTTTGCCCAATATGGTTTTTTAGATGTTGATGAAAGTACAATGTATGAAAGTATTTCTCGTATAAAGAAAGCAAATTATTTAGAAGTAATTCCTTCGCGTTATTTCAAGAATGAAATTAAAGAAAATCAGATACCTTATTATTGGTTGAGAAAATCACCAATTAAAATTTCTGAAAGAGATGCTATTGATCAATTTAGAGCCTTGTTGTATGATTCTGTTAAACTAAGAATGAGAGCCGATGTAAATTTCGGTTTTGCATTATCAGGAGGAATCGATTCGAGTTCGGTCTTATATATGGCAAGAAATATTCTTGAGGACAATCATATGAAAAATGAACTCTTAGGTTTTTCTGCTATTTTTCCTGGGTACGATGATGTAGATGAATCTAAATTTGTAAAAATTGTTGAGCATGACTTACCTTGCAAAACTTATTACAGTAAAGCAATGGATGAATTTAATTTTGAATCATTTGAAAATCATATTTATCATCAAGATGAGCCTTTGCAAGGAACTACTTATTTTGCACAATGGAGTATTTATAAAAAAGCGAAAGAAGCTGGAGTAAAAATTTTATTTAATGGGCAGGGTGCTGATGAAGTTTTTGCTGGCTATCATCATCATTTTTATAGACATTGTAGGCAATTAATCACGATGGGTAAATTACCTCAGTATTTCAGGTTAGTTCAACAGTATGCCGAGTTAAAAAGTATTCCAAAAAAACACATTCATAAAATTGTTTTTGATGAAATAAAGTTAGCATCGAAAATGAAACTCGGTATTGCTAAATTTGACCACGCATTAATTAAATATTGGAACAAAATAGATACGCTTGATGAAATGCTTTTGCGAGATTTTGACACATTCCAATTACCCCTCTATCTTAGAGCCGACGATCGTGATAGTATGGCTTTTAGTATTGAATCCCGTCATCCATTTATGGATTATCGGTTAGTTGAATTTGGTTATTCTTTACCAAATGATTTATTAATTAAGGAAGGTTGGCAAAAATACATTATCAGAAAAAGCATGAGTGAAATGCCAGATTCAATAAGGTATCGAAAAGATAAAAAAGGATTCGTTACACCTCAAGATGTTTGGGTTAAAAAATATAAAACTGAATTTGATCATTATCTAACTTATAATGAAAAAGTATTAGGGGTTAAAGAACCATCTCAAAATCCGTTTTATAATTATGCATTAGGCACATGGTTTAAAGTTAATAAATTATAATGATTGATTTAAAAGACAGACTTGAATGTAGCAAGTGTATCATGGATTCATTTAATGATCCGGATATAAAATTCGATGAAAATGGAATCTGTAATCATTGTTTACAGTTCGACGTCGCATTTAATAAATTTCCAAAAGGTTCAGAAAAGAAGTTAGCTTTAGAATCAATGATTGATAAAATAAAAAATAACGGACTAAATAAAAAATATGATTGCTTATTAGGTGTGAGTGGAGGAGTTGATAGTTCCTATTTGGCATATTTATGTAAGACCTACGATTTAAGACCACTTATTATTCATTTTGATAATGGTTGGAACAGTGAGTTAGCTGTTGTAAATATTCAAAATTTACTTAGTAAGCTAGGATTTGATTTTCAAACACATGTTATTAATTGGGAGGAATTTAAAGACTTACAATTAGCTTATTTTAAAGCTGGAGTTGTTGATTTAGAATTTCCTACAGATCACGCTATTATGGCTAGCATGTTTCGAATTGCAAATAAATACAGAATAAAATATGTATTGAGTGGACATAATATTGTTACGGAGGGGACTTATCTACCGAAATCATGGGTGCATAGTAAGCTTGACTATTTAAATTTAAAAGATATTCATAGAACCTATGGGCATTTAAAACTGAAAACTTATCCGCATTTAAGTTTTTTAAAAAAAATGTATTATAATTTTGTTGTGAAATTTGAATACGTTCAACTTTTAAATTTTGTGGATTTTAATAAAGAAGAGGTTAAGAAAAAACTAATAGAAGAATTGTCTTGGAGAGATTATGGAGGAAAGCATTACGAATCCATTTTTACTCGATTTTATCAAGGGTATATTTTGCCAAACAAATTTAATATTGATAAAAGGCAGTTCCATTATTCGTGTCTTATTCAGTCTGGACAAATGACAAAGGAGCAAGCGCTTAGTTTGATGAAAGATCCTATTTATGATGATGAGTTGTTAGTTAATGATAAAGAGTTTGTTTTGAAGAAATTAAATTTTACAACCGATAAGTTTGAAGCTTATATGAATAGCCCAAAGCGCAAGCATAATGATTTTAAAACGGAGGATCAATTATGGAGTCGCTATTTTAGACTTATAAAGTTGATAAAGAAAATTGTTTTTTGGAAATGAAGAAAAAGGTATTGATTATTTCATTCGTTTTCCCCCCATATCCAGGAATTGGTGGACGAAGATGGGCGAAGTTCTCTAAATATTTATCTGAGCTTGGAACAGATGTTTTTGTTTTAGCGAGTGAAAATCCTTTTTCTTATAAGTCCGAATGGACAAAAGATGTAAAAAATTGTAATATAAAAAGATTACCATTAAAATATCCTAAGGCTTTAATTACATTTCCAAAATCATTTTTTGGGCGAATTAATTATAAGATTTCTAAATTTTTTGTTCAGATTTTTTCTAAAGGAAATTATTATGATAAAGCTATTTTTTGGGAAAATCAATTATTGAATGAAGCAAAAAGAATAGTGGAATTAAATGACATTAAAAATGTGATTGTTTCTGGCGCCCCTTTTCATCTTATGCATTATAGTATCAAATTAAAAGATTGGAATTCTAATTTGAATTTAATTTTAGATTATAGAGATTTATGGACAGATGATGTATCTATGAGTGCATTGAATTCTATGAGTCAAAATCGTTTAGATGAAGAATTGAAAATGGAGTTAGAAGCGTTACATAAAGCAGATTGTGTAATTACTGTTTCTGATTTTATGACTAAAAAACTGCAAGAAAAAACACATATAAAAAAAGCAATTACAATTATAAACGGATTTGATGAGCATGATTTTGATTCCGTTAAGGATAAGAAAATGGCAAACGATGTTCTTAATTTTGTTTTTACTGGTTCTTTATATAAAAATATTGATTCTGTTTTTGTTCCGTTTTGCGAAGCTGTTCAAAAAATAAAAGTTAATGAACCTGATTTATATTACCGATTAAAGTTTGATTTTTATGGTTCATCAGATTTATCTAATCGTGAATTAGTAAAAAAAATGAATTTAGATTGTATTCATTTTCACGCAGCTATATCATTAAATCATGTTTTTGATAAAATTTCCAAAGCAGATTATTGTATGTTGTTTTTAAATGATACCTATTCTTTTTCATTAAGTACAAAGTTTTGTGAATACATAGGATTAAGAAAATCAATTATTTTGTTTTCTAAAGAAGGTATTGCATCTAATTTTATTACGTCTAATAAATTTGGTTTTTGGATAAATCCAGAAAGCACTTATGATGATTTATTAAATTTAATAAAGTCAAAGAATAAAATTTTAATAGATCAAAATTTTGAATTGAATCGAGAAAAGTATTCTTTGAAAAATATTACGAAAGAATTAAAAGAGTCTGTCTTAATTTGAATCCAATCATTTCTATCATTGTTCCAAGTTACAATAAGGAACTATATATATCAGAAACAATATATTCTGTTATTAATCAAACATATGCTCATTGGGAGTTATTAATCATAGATGATGTTTCAACAGATGGAACAAATGATGTTGTAAATACTATTAAACAAACCGATAGTAGAATTATATTTCATGTAAATGATGTAAATAGCGGCGCTAACTTTTCTAGAAATTACGGATTAAAAAAAGCAAAAGGAAAATTTATTGTTTTCTTAGATGCTGATGATATTTTAGGGCAAACTTGTTTGGAAGAAAGATTGAAGCACATTGAAAATACTCATTTAGACTTTGCTGTATTTACCATGCAAGTTTTTTTAAAAAGTATAGGGGATTCTACTTCGATATGGAAACCAAATGCAAAGAATCCATTGCAAGAGTTTTTGAAGCATCATCTCTCATGGCAAACCATGCAGCCCATTTGGAGAAAAGAATTTTTAATTAATCTTGGCGGTTTTAATGAAAACTTTTCTAGGATGCAAGATGTTGAATTACATACTCGAGCATTATTAGTTAAAGATGTTTTATTTAAACAAGTTGGTAATGTCCCTGATTGTTATTATAGAATTGATGAAAACAGAATTGAGTTAAATGCCTATGAATTTATGAATCGCTGGATTGATTCAGCGTTGATGTATGCGAAGTGCTTTGAATCATTAGATTTAAAACATAGAAAATATTTAATAGGCACTATTTACGAAGTTTTTTTGCAAGCAATTTATAGATTGAAAATTTCAAGCATAACATCTAAGGAATTTGATGAACTTGAAAATAAATTATTACATACACAGTTTCATTTATCTAAATGGAAATTAGTTTTGTTTTCTGCTAGTAAGTTTTATAATTTAAAATTACCTCGCATACCAGGAATAAATAAAGTCATTAAACAATTACTTTATTTAAGTTAGCTGTAAAGTTTCTTGATACGTGTTTTTTTAGTAAGCACGTTCGTTTTTACCTTCCATGTAATTTACAAATGCTTTATTAGCAACTTTAATTCCGCCCGGAGTAGGGTAGTTTCCAGTAAAATACCAATCGCCTAAATTTAATGGACACGATTGATGCAAGCCTTCAATGGTTTGATAAATAATTTGTAAGTCAGCTTTTAAATCAGCTGGTTTTAAAAGTTCAGCTATTTTACCAGAAATTTCTTCGTTTGTAAATGTTCTGTAAATTTCTTGAACTACATTTATTTGCTCTTCTTTTGGCTTTAGCAACTCTGCTTTTGCTTTTTCATACAAACTATCTAGTATCGATTCTTTTTTTGTTTCTTTAATCAATGCAATAGCTGCATTAAATGCAATAAATTTACTCATCACTGCCATATCGATTCCATAACAATCAGGATAACGAATTTGTGGCGCAGATGAAATAATAATAATTTTTTTAGGATGTAAGCGATCCAATATTTTTAAAATACTTTGTTTTAAGGTTGTTCCTCTCACAATACTATCATCTAACACAACTAAGGTGTCACTATTTTTATTCACTGTTTCGTAAGTAATATCGTATACTAAATTTACCAAACTATCTCTACTTTCATCAGCTGTAATAAAAGTACGTTGCTTAGCATCTTTTATAATTATTTTGTGAATGCGAGGATGTGCGGATAAAATTTTACTTAAAGTAGGCTCTGTGATGTTAGTCCCTAATTTTAAAATTTCTGTTGCTTTTAATTTGTTTACATGTTCATCAATACCTTCTACTAGCCCGCCAAACGCAACTTCAGCCGTATTTGGAATATAGCTAAAGACCGTGTTTTCTAAATCATAATCAATAGCTTTTAAAACTTGAGGCACAAGGTATCTTCCTAATAATTGACGTTCTTTATAAATATCAGCATCATTTCCTCTACTAAAATAAATACGTTCAAATGAACACGCTTTTCTTTCAAGTGGAGTGATTATTTCTTCTTCAGTAATTTCACCATCTTTTTTTACAATAATTGCGTAACCAGGTTTTAATTCTTTGACCTCTTCAATTGGAACGTTAAAAACCGTTTG
This sequence comes from Bacteroidia bacterium, assembly GCA_044353195.1. Taxonomy (GTDB): domain Bacteria; phylum Bacteroidota; class Bacteroidia; order B-17B0; family Aurantibacillaceae; genus UBA4416. The sequence goes on from JBILCJ010000007.1 coordinate 7,205, forward strand.
AATGACTGGTCTTTCGCTTGCTACAACTAATACTTCATCGTCTTGGTAAACGTAAGCTGGACGAATTCCATTTGGATCTCGCAATACAAAGGCATCGCCATGCCCCATCATTCCCGCCATAACATAACCGCCATCCCAGCGTTTACTACTTTCAATTAAAATATTAGCTACATCAATATTTTTTTGAATCTCTTTTGAAATCTCAAAATTGTTTAATCCTTTTTCTTTAAAAATTTTAAATAATCGATCGTTTTCTTTATCTAAAAAATGACCGATTTTTTCCATGACAGTAACCGTATCAGCTCTCTCTGTTGGATGCTGTCCTAACTCAATTAAGTGTTCAAGTAATTCGTCTACATTGGTTAAATTAAAATTACCGGCAACTAATAGATTTCGGGCCTTCCAATTATTTTGTCTTCTAAATGGATGACAACTTGCAACCGTATTTCCTCCAAATGTTCCATATCTTAAATGACCCAAAATTAATTCTCCCATAAATGGAATGTTTTGTTTTTGCCATTCTATATCATCGTATTTTTCGGGGTTTTTATTTTTGGCATCAATATATAAATCATTAATCTGCGAAAAAATATCTTGGGTAGCTTTAGGTTCAACACTTCTTAATCGATCAATGTATGTTGTTCCAGCATCAGTATTTAATTTTATAGTTGCAACTCCTGCTCCGTCTTGACCACGGTTTATCATCTTGTCCATTAACTGGTACATTTTATGCAAACCATAACGGCTACTTCCGTATTTTTGTTTATAAAACTCTAATGGCTTTAATAATCTGATTAAAGCTACTCCACACTCGTGTTGAATTGTATCACTCATAATTTTAGAAAATCAAAGGTATCATTCCTTATTCATAATTAGATAATTTTAGGGCTAATTTTTTAGTTTTTTGTTAAAATTTTTCATCATTTTCTTGAGATTGATATGTACAATTCTTTTTTTAGTTTTTATTTTATTATATTTATTTTATATAATTCTAAACGAAATGAGAAAATCAATTTTGTATCTGTTTCTATTTTTATTTTCGACCTTATGTTTTTTTTCACAGGTTAAAATAAATGAATATTCTGTTTCTAATTCAACTGTCGGGATAGTTGGCCCAACATTTTCTGATAATCAAGGCAATAAGCCTGATTGGATAGAGTTGTATAATCAATCAGCATCTGCCATTAATATTGGAGGATTTGGGTTGACAGATAATTCAAGTACCACTGCTAAGTATATTTTTCCACTTGGAACTCTTGTTCCTGCCAATGGTTTTTTAAGGGTTTGGTGCAGTGGTAAAGGCAATTCAGCAAATGCTGCTGGGCATATTCATACTAATTTTACGTTAACACAATGTAAAGGAGATTGGATTGTTTTATTAAATGGAACAGTTGTTGTTGATTCGATGCAGCTACGACTAACGCAAGCAAGCCATTCTCGTGGAAGGTACCCTGATGGTACATCAAATTGGAAAATCTATAAATTACCTACACCAAATGCCTCTAATGGATCAGTTTTTTTTGATACGTATGCCTCAACACCAGTATTTAACATCCCTGCTGGTTTTTACTCAAGTTCACAATCTATCAATTTAGCTAGTTCTCCATCTTTAGGTATTAATATCTATTATACTTTAAATGGTTCAGAGCCAAATACATCTTCAACCCTTTATTCCTCTAGCACGCCTATTTTAATTAACGCAAATACTGTTGTAAGGGCAATTGCCATTAGTACAAATACGCTTAATGTATTGCCAAGTTTGATAGAAACTAACACTTATTTTATCAATGAGACAATTAATAATCAATATGGTGTTGTTTCAATCAGTGGTGGAACACCTTTAAATACTTTAATGAACGGTACTCAAATAAAACCTCGAACTCATTTCGAATATTTTGAAAATTCATTATTTGTTACAGAAACATTTGGTTTGTCTGACAAGCATGGCAACGATTCTTGGGCCTATTCACAAAGAGGAATTGATTTTGAAACAAAGGATGATTATGGTTATAACAATGCGCTTAAGCATAAGTTTTTTACTGATTGGAAACAAGGTGTAAGTAATCGAAAAGAATTTAGACATGTTATGTTAAAAGCAGGCGCTTCAGATAATTATCCAGGCGATAAGCCAGCTAAATCTTGTCATATGAGAGATGCTTTTGTACAAACCTATGCTTTTAGAAAAGGTTTAGAATTGGATGGTCGTAGAAATAAACACGTTTTAACATTTGTAAATGGTGTTTATTGGGGTATATACGAACTTCGTGAGCCATTTGAAGATGACTACACTGATTATTATTATAAGCAACCCGGTGATAGTATTGACAATTTAGCATTTTGGGGAGGGTTACAAATTCGAAATGGAAGTGATACTGGTTGGGTAAATTTATACAATTTTGTGATGGGAAATCCAATGACAACAGCTGCAAATTACAATTATGTAAATAGTAAATTAAGTTTTACGAGTATAATTGATTATATGATTTACAATTCCTATGTAGTTAATACGGATTTTGTTAATTGGAATTCAGCTTGGTGGAGAGGTAGAGCTAATCAAGGCACTTCTCGAAAATGGAAATATTGGATGTGGGACATGGATAATGTATATGATTTGGGAGAAAATTTTTCAGGTATACCAACAACTGGGATGGATGCAGATCCATGTGCTTATGAAAACACTTTTGCTGGAGCAGGCCCTAATAAAGGACATCCGGATATTCTTTCAAAGTTAATGACTAATCCTGATTTCAAGTCACTTTATATAAATCGTTATGCTGATTTATTAAATACAGCATTTAAGTGTGATAGTATCATGTCGCATTTTAATTATTTTAAAAATATACTTACTCCTGAAATGCCACGTCACATAGCTAAATGGGGTTCAGGCTCAAATAATCTTGCTAATTGGAATAAAAATATGGACACCTTGCAAAGTAAAATTCAGCAACGCTGTTCTTATATCGAAGAAAAAATTAAAGATTGTTATAATGTTACCGGACCGTTTCAAATTACAGTAGATGTTGATCCGCCAGGCGTTGGCGAAGTTAAATTAAATTCTATTTGGTTGCCAACTTATGTTTGGAAGGGAAATTATTTTGGCAATATTACACTTTCACTCAAACAACATGTTATTGATACGGCAAAATATTCATTTGATTACTGGGAATTTCAAAGTCATACACCTTCACCGAATAATAAGAACGATAGCGTTTCAATTTACCTGACAGGTACTGAAAATGTCATTGCGCATTATATCGAAAAGACATCAGATGTTATTTTTCCATCTGGATTCACTCCCAATGGAGACGGGAAAAACGATTTATTGCTTCCCCTAGGAATTAGACATATTAAATCGCTTCAGGTTCAAATATGGAATCGTTGGGGTCAGTTAGTTTATAGTTCTTCTGATCCAACAATGGGATGGGATGGATACTTTAACGGAGTTGAAGCACAAACAGGTGTTTATGCTTATCTCATTAAATATACAAATTTAAAAGATGAGTTAAAAGTTAGCAAAGGAAATGTGACTTTATTGAGATGATTTTTAACACTTAACTCTTTTTCAAGATTATGAAAAAACTACCGATAATTATTTTGTTATGTGTTGCTAATGTTTTAAAATCACAAGACATACATTTCTCTCAAATACAAGAATCTCCGTTGTGGTTGAATCCAGCTAATGCAGGTTTTTTTAATGGTTATGTTCGTTCAATTGCAAATTATCGTAATCAATGGGCATCTATGGGAAATGCTTTTCAAACAATGGCTGTGTCTATTGATGCTGTTGCTTTTAAAACAAGAAAAAATAAAGCTTATTTGGGCGCTGGACTCTTTGCTTTTAATGATGAAGCTGGTGTTGCAAAAATGGGTTCAACTCAAGCTCAACTCCATTTAAGTGCAATTATTAAAACGAGTAAAAAAAGTAAGTTAGCAGCGGCTGGATATTTTGGATATGCACAAACGAAAGCTAATTACAATTCATTAACTTTTGGAAATCAATATAATGGAAATGAAATTACTCAGAGTTTGGCGAGTGGAGAAAGCTTTAATAATGTTTCATTTTTTAATGCTGATGTAGGTATTGGTTTAAATTACGAATATTCGAGTGCGAATGCTGAAATGCTTCGTGATGATATTTTTTCCTTGAAAATTGGTGGCGCAATTCATCACCTTAATAAACCAACTCAAAGTTTTGGTTCAGGTTCAAATTATACATTGCCAATGCGCATTGTGGGAAATGTTCAAGTTCGTTATGATATAGAAGATTCTAAGTTTTCTGTTTTACCAAGTTTAATTTATATTAAACAAGCATCTGCTACTGAAATAAATTTAGGAGCATTGATGCGATATAGATTCAAAAACGCAACCAAAATAACAGGAATCTCATCAGAGTCTGGATTAAACTTTGGATTATTTTTTAGAGTAGGAGATGCTATTGTTCCTCAAGTAAATTTAGATATGGGAAAATATGCCATTGGAATTTCATACGATTATAATGTATCTAGATATTATAAGGTAAGTAAAGGGAATGGAGGATTTGAAATTTTCTTAAAATTTATTTCGTTAGATGACGCCTTATTTAAGAGAAAAAGGGAACACGGATTAAAATAAAATTAATTTTAATACGACATATAATCATAAAAAAACCGTTAGAAAATTCTAACGGTTTTGATTTTTTTAGTGATGAGCTTCTTCTGTTTGCCCTTCATGACTAGCATTCTCTGAGTGATGAGCGCCATGACCTGCTTTTAAATCTTGTTGCTGTTTAATTAGTAATGGATCAACCTTCGTGCGGTTAATAGATTCTCCGCTATAAACGCCTTCATCTAAGATGATGAAAATCGCATATGAAATAAATATTGCGTATGGTAGTAATATGACGTATTTCATAAAAGTTGTTTCATGACCTAAGTGCATAAATGCCATGACGATGAAGCCAGCTTTCAAAATAGTTAAACCGATAAATAATAATTTTAACCATAAAGTACCACTCCAGCCATTACTTGGAGCCATTGAACCAATTATTAATTCAAAAATTGTGATGGCTAGCATGTACCAAAATACTCGCCATAATACTTTTCTTGTTTTCTTTCCTTCCTCTTCGCTATGATGAGCTAATGTTTCGTATGATGGATAATCGTCGTGAAATTCTGACATAATAAATAAATTTTGAATGTTAAATAATTAATGATTTATTACAATAAATAGAAGAAGGTAAATACGAATACCCATACTAAATCTACAAAATGCCAGTATAGACCAACTTTTTCAACCATTTCGTAGTGACCACGCTTTTCGTAAGTTCCATTCAGTACGTTTAAGAAAATAATTAAATTAATAATAACTCCTGAAAAAACGTGGAATCCGTGGAATCCAGTAATGAAGAAAAAGTAGTTAGCAAATTGAGGTACTCCGTATTCGTTTACAGTCATGTTTGCTCCATATACTGTTTGTTCAACATACGTTCCTAATTCTTGACTCCAAACATGTCTTAAAGCTCCTGTATCAGTCCCAACAATAAAATGATACCATTCCCATGCTTGTGAGCCAACGAAGGTAGCTCCACCAACAATAGTCCAAAACATCCAAATAGTTACTTTACGTCTATCATTACGATGTCCAGCTTCAACTGCTAAAACCATAGTCACAGATGACATAATTAAAATAAAAGTCATTAATCCTACATAAGCTAATGGCAAATGTTGTTCAATAAAAGGAAAATGTGTAAATACATTTTCAGCTTTTGGCCAAACGTCGGCATATTTATGACGGATAAATCCATAAGAAGTTAATAATCCACCAAAAGTTAAAGCATCTGATACGAGGAAAAACCACATCATCATTTTACCGTAACTTACTTTTAATGGTGATTGACCGCCACCCCAAGCGTCTTTTGAATCGATTTCTGTACTGTGAGACATACTACAAATTATGTTTTAAATTTTTTTAACTAAATATGGTGCAAGTTTAACGAATATATAACAAAAATAAAAACAAATACACCCACAAAATATCAAGAAAGTGCCAATAAATTGAACAAAGTTCTAAACCAAGTGTATTCTCCGCATTATACCTGCCTTTGATACTGTTTTTTAAAGTCACTAAAAGTGAAATTAAGCCAGCAAAGAGGTGAGCTAAATGCAAAAAAGTTAATAAATATAAAAAAGAGCCTGATGCATTTGAAGCTTTTCCTGCAAAAACGATTCCAACAGATCGTAATAGACACCAACCTAAGTATTGTAAATAGGTAAATAGTATTCCCAATATGAAAGTTACTAAAACTCCATATATTATGCCTTTTTGATTATTTTTTTTTGCCATTTGTAAAGCAACATATAAACTCAAACTACTTGCAATAATTACTGCTGTACTTAAATAAAATGTATTTGGTAATTCAAATATTAACCAATTTCCAGTATCGGACCTTACAACGTATGCACTTGTTAATCCTGCAAAAATCATAAGGATGCTTATTATGCCAATCCAAATCAATGATTTGGATGCTTTCTTTTTTGCTTCAGCTATTTCTGCTTTTACAGTTGGGCTAGCTTTATAGATTTCCTCTTTCATATGTTTTATTTTAAAATTTTGTCATTAAGGCCAATTGTACAATTGGTAAGTAAACAAATGAACCAAACATAAGTTTACGCGCATCTTCAATAGTACCTGATTTATAAAGTTGAAATGCTTGATATATAAAAACAATTCCCATTGCACTGACTATTGTTGCTGAAATCCAACCAGTTTGTTCAAAAAAATAAGGAGTTAAGGATAAAGGAAATAATGCTAAAGTATAAATCAAAATTTGTGAGCGTGAACTTTTGTCCCTTCCTCCTTTTGATGGAAGCATGAAAAAACCAGCCTTTTGATAGTCATCGTGACTTACCCATGCAATAGCCCAAAAGTGTGGGAATTGCCAAAAAAATTGAATAAAAAACAATAACACACCAAAAAAATGAATTTGACCAAATCCGTCGGTAGCTGCCACAGCCCCTATTAAAGTAGGGAAAGCTCCTGGAAAGGCTCCTATAAATACAGAAAAAGGTGTTTTACGTTTTAGTGGTGTATAAATTAAAGCGTATAATAAAATCGATATGAAGCCAACAAGACCACTCAATAAATTGCAAAACACTGCCAATAAAGAAACTCCGATTAAAGCTAATGTTAAACAAAAAATAAAGGCTTCTGTTTTTGATAAGTTTGATGTTGGTAAAGGTCTTTTTTTTGTACGGTTCATCAAAGCATCTAGATCTTTTTCAATAATTTGGTTAAAGCCATTGGCTGCGCCAGTAACTAAAAAACCTCCAATACAAAGTGCAATAATTTTTTGAATTTGAAATTCTTCTGCAACAGTAAAATATGTTATAACTGCTGAAAATACAACTAATGCAGATAATGTAAACTTTGTTAGTTTAAAGTAAGAACTTAACTTACTATAAATAATAGTTTCAGTTTCAAGTATGTTTTTAGTTGGTTGCAATTCGGCCCAAATTTACATAAATAAAAACATTTTAAACACTATTACATTACATTTGTTATAACTCTAAACATAATCTAATTTACTATGAAAAATTTATTTATTATCTCATTAACATTTATCGCAATGGCCTTTACATCAAGTACAAAAAACTTACATAGTTTTACAGCAAAAACATTAGACGGTAAAATCTTTGATTTTGCTAATTTAAAAGGTAAAAAAGTATTAATTGTCAATACAGCCTCGGAATGCGGCTATACACCACAATACAAAGATTTACAAGCCTTATCTGAGAAGTATAGTACACGTAATTTTGTTGTTATTGGTTTTCCATGTAATGATTTTGGCGGACAAGAGCCTGGAACTGGTGCTGAAATAAAATCATTTTGCCAAAAAAATTATGGTGTTACCTTTCAAATGATGGAAAAAGTGAGTATTGCTACAAACCCTATTTATAAATGGTTGACTAAAAAGTCAGAGAATGGCGTTTTAGATGCTGTTGTTAAATGGAATTTTAATAAATTTTTAATTGATGAAAACGGAAATTTAGTAAAATATTTGCCCTCATCTGTTAAGCCGATGGATTCGGAAATAACAAGTTGGATTGAAGGGAAATAAAATGATTGTCCTTATAAATTTTCAGAAATAATAATCAATAAAAAAAGCCTCGAAAATCGAGGCTTTTTTTAAATACATTAATCAAAAAAGATTACATCATTCCGCCCATTCCACCCATTCCTGGATTACCCATTGGCATTGCTGCACCACCTTCTTCTTTTTTCTCTGCTAATACGCAATCTGTAGTTAATAACATTGCGGCAACTGAAGCTGCATTTTCTAAAGCAACGCGACTTACTTTAGTTGGATCAATAACACCAGCTTTTAGTAAGTTTTCATATTTCTCAGTACGAGCATTGAACCCGTAATCATCTTTACCTTCTTTTACTTTTTGCACAACGATAGATCCTTCTATTCCGCAATTAGCGCAAATTTGACGTAATGGTTCTTCAATGGCACGACGTACTATTTGAATACCAGTATTTTCATCTTCATTTACACCTTTTAATTTATCTAACGATGCAATTGCGCGAATATAGGCAACTCCACCACCTGGTACAATTCCTTCTTCAACTGCTGCTCGAGTTGCTGCTAAGGCATCATCAACACGGTCTTTCTTTTCTTTCATTTCAACTTCAGTAGCTGCTCCAACGTAAAGAACAGCAACACCGCCAGCTAATTTAGCTAAACGCTCTTGTAATTTTTCTTTATCGTAATCGGAGGTCGTGGATTCAATTTGAGCTTTAATTTGATTTACGCGAGCTGTAATGTCTGCTTTTTTGCCAGCACCACCAACGATGGTTGTGTTATCTTTATCTACAGTTACTTTTTCTGCTTTTCCTAAGAACGTTAAATCTGCGTTTTCTAATAAAAAACCTCTGTCTTCAGCAATAAAAACACCACCAGTTAAAATGGCTAAATCTTCTAACATAGCTTTTCTTCTATCTCCGAATCCTGGGGCTTTTACAGCGCAAATTTTTAAATTCGAACGTAAGCGGTTTACAACTAAGGTTTGTAATGCTTCTCCATCAATATCTTCTGCAATTATTAAAATTGGTTTACCAGTTCCAACAGCTTTTTCTAATACTGGTAATAGTTCCTTCATGGAAGAAATTTTCTTCTCGTAAATTAAGATTAATGGGTTTTCTAAAACAGCTTCCATTTTATCAACGTCTGTTATAAAATATGGAGAAATATAACCTCTGTCAAATTCCATACCTTCAACAACTTCAACTGTTGTATCAGTACCTTTTGCTTCTTCTACAGTAATTACACCTTCTTTTTTTACTTTAGCCATAGCTTCAGCAATTAATTTACCGATAGTGCTGTCATTGTTAGCAGAGATAGTAGCAACTTGCTCAATTTTTTTGTTGTCGTTGCCAACCATTTGAGACTGTTTTTTCAAGTTCTCAACTACTGCCTCAACAGCTTTATCAATTCCACGTTTCAAGTCCATTGGGTTAGCTCCAGCAGCAACGTTTTTCAAGCCACCAGTTACAATAGCTTGAGCTAAAACAGTTGCAGTAGTTGTTCCATCACCAGCAGCATCAGCTGTTTTTGATGCAACTTCTTTTAATAATTGAGCACCCATATTTTCAACTGGGTTAGATAATTCAATTTCTTTTGCTACCGTTACACCATCTTTTGTGATTGCTGGAGATCCAAATTTTTTATCAATAATAACGTTTCTGCCTTTCGGGCCTAATGTTACTTTTACTGCATTTGCTAATGCATCAACGCCACGTTTTAAGGCGTCACGAGCTTCTATGTTAAATGTTATATCTTTTGCCATAATTTTGATTAGTTAATTTGATAATTCGACGATTAGTCAGTTACCTATGTTTATATTAATTTATTGTTTAAAGTTTAAATTATCGAAAAGTGTCTCATCGACTTGATGCCTAATTAATTAAATAATTGCGTAAATATCGCTTTCACGCATGATTAATAAATCTTTACCTTCAACCTGAATTTCAGTTCCTGCATATTTGCCATATAACACAGTATCTCCAACTTTAACAGTCATTGGTTCTTCTGGTTTACCATTTCCAACTGCTAAAACTTTACCTTTCATCGGCTTTTCTTTTGCTGTGTCAGGTATAATCAATCCACCTGCTGTTTTTGTTTCTGCTGGAGCTGGTTCAACCAATACTCTGTCAGCTAAGGGTTTTACATTTAAATTTGTTTTTGCCATAATTATGTGATTTTGTTAGTTAAAATTTTACGAATTAGGTATGTCTAAAAATATGCCATTTATTGAATAATGAGTAAAGAGGGACAATATTTCCGTTTTTTGCGGTATCTAAATAAAAAATGTCATACTGTTGGCAGAAATATAAAAATTAAAAAAATACTTATTAAACTTTGGGGTAAAATAAATAAACTTTTATTATGAAGAAAAGTAAAATTTAAAACAGATTATTTCCCTATTTTACTTCCGTCGTAGGCCCATTTTATCCAAATAGAACCCCATGTAAATCCGCCACCAAAGGCTGAGAGTATTAAATTATCTCCTTTTTTAAATAATTTTTCATAATCCCAAAGTAACAAAGGAATAGTACCAGCAGTTGTATTGCCATATCGTTCAATGTTCATTAACATTTTGTCTGAACTTAATCCCATACGATTTGCTGTAGCTTCACATATTCGTTTGTTCGCCTGATGAGGCAATAACCAAGTAATATCATCAGACGTTAAGTTATTTTTCGTCATGATGTCTGCACTTACCTCGGCCATGTTTACAACGGCATGTTTAAATACCGTTTGACCTTCTTGGTGCACATAATGCATTTTTTTATCGATGGTTTCATGAGTAGGTGGATTTAAAGAACCTCCAGCTTCTTGGTAAAGATAGTTTCTACCAGAGCCATCACTTTTTAAAATAAAATCTTGAATCCCATTTTCATCTTCCGAAGGCTCTAGTAATACAGCACCGCCGCCATCTCCAAAAATTACGCAGGTTGCTCTGTCTTCGTAATTTAAAATTGCACTCATTTTATCAACACCAACCACAACTACTTTTTTGTATTTGCCAGTTTCAATAAATTGTGAACCGGTCGCAAGTGCAAAAATAAACCCGGAACAAGCAGCAGATAAATCATAACCCCAAGCATTTTTTGCCCCAATTTTATCGCAGATAATATTAGCTGTACTTGGAAAAATTAAATCGCCTGTTATGGTACCAACAATTAATAAATCAATATCCATTGCTGTAATGCCTCGTTTCTTTAATAGTTCTTCTACAGCGAAGACCATCATATCTGATGTTGCTTTACCTGGTTCTTTTAAAACTCGACGCTCTTTTATTCCTGTCCTTGAAGTTATCCATTCGTCATTTGTATCAACAAATTTTGCTAATTCATCATTTGTCATTACAAAATCAGGAACGTGTCCGCCAACAGCGGTAATTGCAGCTTTAATCATTATTTAGTGAAATATAGTTTTTATTTTTTCGTTTAAATTGGCTTCTACTACGTCTTTGCCTAAAACCAACATATTTTTAAAAGCTAATGCGCTAGATTTACCATGTGCTATCAATACATTTGAATTGATGCCTAAAATTGGAGTGCCGCCATATAGTTCATAATTAAATTTATCAAAATAATCATCGCTTCGATTTCTTGATTTAATCATGGAGTAAAAAGCTTCTGCAGTTTTTAATAAAACATTTCCGGTAAAGCCTTCACAAACAATAACGTCAACTTTATCATCAAATACATCTAATCCTTCTACATTACCAATAAAGTTAAAATCCTTAGTGCCTTTCATCATGGCATGTGTGGCCTGAACAACCAAATTACCTTTTTCCGGCTCTTCACCAATATTTAATAAACCTACTTTTGGATTATCTATTTTATAAACTTCTTTTGCGAAAATAGAACCTAATATTGCAAATTGATATAAAACATCTGGCTTACAATCGGCATTAGTTCCTACATCTAAAATGATTCCATAACCACCATTTAGTTTAGGTAACACAGAAGTAATGCATGGACGAATAACTCCAGGAACAGCTTTTACAGAAAACATAGCGCCGACTAACATAGCACCTGTATTACCAGCACTTGCAAAGCAATCTATTTCATTTTCTTTTAATAACTTATACCCTACTGAAATACTACTTTGTGGTTTTTGAGCTAGAGCTTTAGTTGGATGTTCACCCATTTCAATCACTTCAGTTGTATGAATAAATTCAAAATGAGTTTCGGATACGTTTTTTAATTTTAAGTATTTTTTTGCAGTTTCGCTATCACCGATTAAAACTATTTTGACATCAGATGATAAAAAATCTAATGCCATGATCGCACCGTCTAAACAGTTGTTAGGAGCAAAATCGCCCCCCATTATATCTAAGCCAATTTTCATAATTTTCACCACAAATAGAACTTACTAAAAAAAGAAATTTTACCTGGTTTTACAATTAAAACTCGTCAAAGTTATGAACCTAAATCACAATAATCTAACATAGTTGTGTAGAATTTCTTTTTTTATACCAAAGTATTTAAAATCAGAGACTTATTTATTGTAAAAAAGCTAAACTAATGTTCTTTCTATAAAGAAATGAATGTATTTTTACAAAATGGCAATAGAGGAAATTGAAAAAGAAATCATAGAAGAGTTCGAATTATTTGGAGAAGATTGGGAGAGTAAATACGAACATTTAATTGATTTGGGTAAGGATTTACCAAAAATAAAAGATGAATTTAAAACTGAGGATAACCTAATCAAAGGTTGTCAAAGTAGGGTATGGCTCCATTCTGAAATGCTAGGTGAAACAGTTGTTTTTACTGCAGATAGTGATGCTATTATTACAAAAGGAATGGTCGCATTAATGGTTCGTGTATTATCACATCAAAAACCAAATGATATTTTAAAAACTGATTTGAATTTTATTAATAAAATTGGATTAACTGAACATTTATCTCCTACACGTGCGAATGGATTAGTGAGTATGATTAAACAAATGAAATTAGCCGCAAATACTTTTTTGTAAATTATTTAAAATCTATGTTAATGATAAAACAATATCTATTTTTTATTTTGTGTATTAACTGCAGTTTTGTCTTTGCTCAATCAAATTACATGCAAACGGTTAGAGGACAAGTTACTGATAAAGTTACTTCAGCAGGCTTGCCTGGCGTTATCATTCGATTAAAAAATGATTCTACAAAAACGCACATCGCCACTACAGATGCCAGAGGAAATTTTAAGTTAGAAGGAATAAAGGTAGGACGACGAAGTTTTATAGTAAGTTTATTTGGATACAGTACAATTCAATTGACGGATATTATTATCACGTCTGGCAAGGAAGTTTTTTTAAACATTGAACTTGAAGAATCTCTCTTGCAAACTGATGAAGTCCTTATAAGTGCAGAAGACAAAAAAGATATTGTAACTGATATGCAATCTGTCAATGTAAAAACATTTAGTATTGAAGAAACGGAGCGATATCCAGGTTCTCGACAAGACCCAGCCCGTATGGCATCGAATTTTGCTGGTGTACAAGGTACAAATGATAGCAGAAATGATATTGTGGTGCGAGGTAATTCGCCTGCTGGTTTATTATGGAGATTAGAAGATATTGATATTCCTAATCCAAATCACTTTGCAGTGGCGGGTTCTGCTGGTGGACCAACAGCTATTATTAATAACAAGTATTTAGCAAATTCTGAATTTTACACAGGTGCATTTCCTGCAAATTATGGAAATGCTTTGGGTGGTGTTTTTGATTTGAAGATGCGAAATGGGAATAACCAAAAACATGAACGTACGTTTCAATTTGGATTACTTGGAACAGAATTGTCCTTGGAAGGGCCTATTAATAAAGAAAAAGGAAGTAGTTATTTTATAAATTATCGCTACTCAACATTAAATTTATTGTCATTTCTAAACATTAAACTTGGAACGAGTGCAGTACCACAATATCAAGATGGTGCTGTGCGTTTTAATTTCCCAACAAAAAAAGCAGGCGTTTTCTCAATCAGTGCTATTGGTGGTGCAAGTATTATAAAAATCATTTTAAGTAAACAATATGAAAGGCCTAAAGAATTGTATGGTGATTTAAATCGCGATCAATATTTTGCTTCTCAAATGGGTGTTGGGATTTTAAATCATAGTTATTCATTAAATAGTCGTACGTTGATGAAAACGTCTTTAGCTTATAGTGGACAAGGTTTAAATGTAAGTCATTATTTGGTTTTACGAGATGATAATTTTAAACCCAATGATACCTTGCCGAAAATTTTGGGGTATAATTTTTATGAAGGAAAAACCACTTTAGCTTGGTACATAAAACATAAAGTAAATCCAAAGAATAGTATCAAGGTTGGTTTTTTCGCCAATGCTTATCAAGTTAATTTTTACGATCAGGTTAAAGTAAATTCACTTTACGACACGATTGCCAATTACATCAATACAAAACCTTTTAAAACGCGCGTAAACGCTCAAGCCAGTTTTTGCCTCCTTCAGCCTTATATTGCCTTTGTACATAAATTTAACGAGCGTTGGAGTACTAATTTAGGTATATTTACTCAATACTTATCTCTCAATAGTCAATATGTTGTTGAACCACGCGCGAGTTTGAAATACCAATTTAAACAGAATCAAAGTATCAGTTTTGCATATGGCATGCATAGTCAAATGCAGGCAACTTATATTTATTTTGCTTCACCTGATAGCATTGTTAGAGATGGAAAAACCTATCGTAATGCTTCACAAGTTTTAGACAATCGAAATTTAGATTTTACAAAAAGCCAGCATGCTGTTTTAGGGTACGATTATCAAATTTCAAAAAACATTCGGACAAAAGTTGAGGCTTATTATCAATATCTTTGGAATGTACCTGTTTACGCGGTTCCATCAGGAGTCTCTTTACTAAACAGAGGCGCTGGGTTCAATCGTTTTTTTCCGATTTATACCATGGAAAATAAAGGAACTGGATATAATTATGGTTTAGAAGTTACTTTTGAAAAAACATTTAGTAAACATTATTTCTTTTTATATTCAGCAAGTTTATTTGATAGTAAATTTACCGCTAGTAATGGCAAAACATTCGACACTGATTTTAATGGAAAGTACATGATGAATGCACTAGCAGGCTTGGATTACGAAGTTGGTAAATCGAAAAAAAATTCAATCAACATTTCTAGTAAATTTACATATGGTGGAGGCAAACGCTACTCTCCTGTAGACATCGCTGCCAGTAATGCTATTATGGATGTAGTTGCAGATAATGATAAGGTTAATTCCTTACAATTTAATCCATACAATCGCTTAGACTTAAGAATTGCCTATAAAATAAATGCAAAAAAAGCTACTTATGAGATAGCGTTGGATTTTGTAAATGTAATGAATACAAAAAATGTATTAGCTTTGAGTTACGCGCCAGATCCTGCTAATCTTAATGCAGATCCATTGATTAAAAATTATCAATTAGGTTTCTTACCTTTATTTTATATTAAGGTTGATTTTTAAATAGTTTTTTAAAAAACTAATCATACTACTTTCATAAAAAACTATCACTAGAATTTTAAAAAAGTGTAACTCTTTGTAAGAAAAATTATTTTTTAGTTGTATCAACTACGACAGAACTTGGTGCCTGTGGTTTTACCTCATTTAATGGAATATCAATGGTCTTAGCAATTGAATCGGAAACACGCTTTGCGTTTTCATGCATTTTAACTCGATCTTCTGCGGCAGGTTTACAAGATACAAGAAACAATGTAAAGGCGCTTACTGTTAAAACTGAAAATTTAGTCATCATATTTTTTTTATTAGTATAAAAGTAAAAATAATTGTTGTAATAAATTATATTTTTCAATAATATTATTTTGTTAAAAAAAGTATTAAAAGCAAAAAAGCTCGCACATAAATGTACGAGCCTTTCCTAACTAACTAAACACAAATTCTTAGTGCTTAACTTCAGCTTCAGCAGCTGGAGCAGTAGTTGCAGTTTCAACTGCAGCGATGCTATCAGTTAATGCATTACTAATGCTTTCTACGATTGCTAAAGAATCAGCTTTTAAAGAGTCAGCTTTTGCTTTTGCCATTTCTTCCATTTTAGCTTTTTCTTCTGCAGAAGGTCCACAAGCTACGAAAGTTGTAGCTAAAAAAGCTACTGCGATAATTGAAAATACTTTTGTCATTTTTTTAAGTTTTAAATTGTTTGTTATTTATACGTTTATACCGTTTGTTTCAAGTAGTAACCCATTTATTTTGAAAAAAATCGAAATATTTTTTAAGTATTTGATTTTCAGTAAATTAAATATTATTTAAAAATTGAGATTTCATCAGTTTATCATTGGTTTATTTCAAAAAAAAGGTCGATACATTTAAGTATCGACCTTTTTTAATCCTAAATATAAAATGAACTAGAACCCAAATTTACCTCTGTGGTCTTCTACATCCGCTTTATCTTTTAATGCGTTGTATAATTCTCCATCTACTCTGTAAGCATTAGCTTGTTCAACTTCTTTTTGTTTAGCTTTTAAATCTTTCGGTAAAGGTAATTCATTAACTGAAGTAACTGATATTACAAATACACCATTATCACCTTTTACAGCTTTACTAGTTGAACCAGCTTTCATTGAGCAAGCTGTCCCAATTAATGCATCTTCTCTGCCAATACTAGCAACGTTAAAAGAAGCAAAGTTTAAACCGTCTGCAGGCTCAACAGTTAAGCCCATTTTATTAGCTACATCTTGAATTGATTTAGATGAGCCAGCTTTAGATTTAAATTCAGTGATAAACATTTCGGCTTTTTTGTTTCTAATGGCTCTGATGGTAACATCTTCTTTAACCTCTTCTAAAGGAGCGATACCTTTCTCTTTTACTCCAACGATGTTAGCGACAATAAATCTATCTTTAAATTCTAACGCATCTGAAACGTCACCTTTTTTAGATTTGTAAATCCATTGAATTAAAATTCTTGCATCATCTAATCCTGGATATTGTTTATCATTTTCTTTGATATCATCTAACACACGTTTATTTAATTTTCCTGTTTCAACAGACTTATTAAAAGCTTCTGTAGTTTTATTTTGTCCTGCAAAATCCGTTGCCATTTTATAGTATTCCTGCGTTGTTTCAGCACTAGGCGCAATTAATTTTGAAATTTGTGCAACTTGGTAAGAGTTATGACGTGTTTTTGAAACATTTAATACCTCTATAATGTGATAACCAAACTGAGTTGGAACAATAGTGATATCTCCAGTTTTTCCGTCTAATCCAGCATTTTTAAAGCCATCTACAAATCCTTCATTTTCATCAAACCATCCATAATCACCACCTTTATCAACTGAGCCTAAATCATCAGAAATTGTTTTTACTAAAGTGTCAAAATTTGTTTGTTTAGCTTTTAATAAAACTAACAAACTATCTGCCATTCGTTTCGCAGCAGCTGGCTCTCTTTTTTGTTGTGTTTTTGGATTTTGAAAACCAATTAATATATGACGCACTTTTGCTGAATCGGCAACAGATTTAATAGTCGATAATTTATAAATTTTTATAAAGGTCCCTTCTGTATAAGGGCCAAATACTGTTCCAGCAGGTGCTGTAAAAACAGTTGAGTCAGATATAATCATGTTTTTTTTGCCGTAATTAGCAATGTTCACTTGACCACCATCACTTTCTTGTGCAATGTATGCAGAATCTTCTTTCAAGTTTTTTGTTTTGAATTCACTAACTACGCGTTGTGCGTCCTTTTGAAGTTCTTCGTAATCTGTTTTTGAAGGCAATACATCGTATGCAACGTATTCAATTTTACGTGTTGGTTCAGCAACTTTATAGTCGTTTTGATGTGCATTATAAAATGCTTTAATTTCGTCTTCAGTAATTTTTACAGCTGAATCAGATAGAGTTGCATAGCGTTTTAGTACAAAGTTTGCATTAACTTGTTTGTTTTGAGCAATAAATGCCTCTTTCGCTTCTGCTTTTGTTACATAAAGTGCTTTTTTAATTAGCATATTATATTTTTCAGCAGTACGAACTTCCATTACTTGCTTTTCTAATTGTTTCCAAGCTTGTTGCTGATCGGCTGGCATAGCTGCAACGAGTTGACGTAATTTCGCTACATCAAACATGCCATCAGGTCTTCTGAAGTTTTCGTTGATTTGACCAGTTTGACGATCTGTAAATTGTTGCATCACTGTTTGATGAGGATTTACAAGCATTAAGTCAAATAACTCTTCTGATGATATAACAACACCTAATTTTTTAAATTCACTTTTTACAACTCTTTCATTTATCATTTGTGCCCAAACTGATTCTGTAATTTGTTGTTTTGTGTTATCATCTAAACTTGCACCTGGATTAGCTTGTTGCCATTGAGCAATCACTTCATTTACTTTGTTGTTAAATGTTGTATAGTCTATTTTATCTCCAGCAATTTTACCAACTAAGGTGTCATTACCTGAGAATAAAGCTCCACCAGAGCCTAGTAAACTTTCTAAAACGAATATGATTAGTGCTAAACCAATTATTCCAACTAAAAGCCCTGTTCTACTTCTTATTTTTTCTAAAATGCTCATAATATATTATTAATTAAGGAAGGCAAAGATAAAATTATTGCTGAAATATGGAAAATTAAAGTGAAATAATTTTAATATAATTGAATTTTCCTTTTTTTAAATGGTTAATCTTGCTATTGGCTTGGTTATTTTAAAATTATTTCTTCTTAAATTGAGCGTTATGTTCGTTTACTTTTTCTTGAGTTTTTCTTTGGTGTTTTCTCAGCAAATACATTATTCCAGCTATAATAAATACAAAAATAAAATAGAGCGCACTGTCTGTTTCATTCGTAATTAAAAAATACACCGAAATGCAAGCACATAAGATGGCTGTGATTAACCAAGTTATTTCTAAAATTTTAAAAAATTTATTCATGTTGAGGTTTTGTAGTTAATATTAAAGTGAACTATCATCTAATCTGATGGTTGCTATGATGTTTTTTATTTCGTATTTCGTAAAGTCTTGATTTGCTTCTAAACCATTTCCTGTTATAACTTCTTTGGCCGTGGTAATTTTCACAAAGGCATTTGAAGTTATTTTCTTTTT
>JBILCJ010000088.1:0-8803 GCA_044353195.1 Bacteroidia bacterium
GAATCATTTTTGCATCTGGATGTTTACGTCCGCCTTGTGGTGGCACATTAACAACTGAACCTTCTAGTAATTTCAGCATGGCTTGTTGCACTCCTTCACCACTAACATCGCGTGTTAATGATGGATTATCACTCTTACGGGCTATCTTATCTATTTCGTCGATAAATACAATGCCACGTTCTGCGCTTGGCACATCATAATCTGCTGCTTGTAATAAACGTGTTAACACATTTTCAACGTCTTCTCCAACATAACCAGCTTCCGTTAATACAGTAGCATCAGCAATACAAAATGGTACGTTTAATAACTTAGCAATAGTACGAGCCAATAATGTTTTACCTGTTCCTGTTTCACCAACTAAAATCACATTTGATTTGTCAATTTCAATATCGTCTTTTGCATTTGCTACATGAGCAATACGTTTAAAGTGATTGTAAACAGCAACACTTAATATTTTTTTTGCTTCATCTTGCCCAATGATGTATTCATCCAAATGGGTTTTGATTGCTAATGGTTTCAATACATTGAGCGCATGTTTTACTTGCTCGTTTCCTTTTGCCCCAGCTTCTTCATTTACAATTTTAAAGGCTTGCGAAATGCAATTATCGCAAATGTGACCTGTTATTCCGGCAATTAAAATTTTTGCTTCTTTTTTATCTCGTCCGCAAAACGAACATACTATTGGACCTGCTTTTGCCATTGTCATAAAATTTGGAGTGTAAAGATACTGAAAAAAGAAACGCTACAATTAAATAATAGCCATCGGAATATGCAAGGCGAATAATAAAATAAGAATTCCGCCAACAATAATTCGATACCAACCAAATCCTTTGAATCCGTATGTTGTTAAGATGCCAATAAAAGATTTAATAGCAATCAAAGCAACTATAAACGCAACAACATTTCCAAAAACCAATAAGTTTATTTCATTATCGCTTAATGCATGACCCTCTTTAAAAAAATCAAATAATTTTTTTGATGTGGCTGCAAACATAGTAGGCACGGCCAAAAAGAAAGAAAACTCAGCTGCATTTTTACGAGTAAGTTCTAATCCCATACCTCCAACAATTGTTGCACCACTTCTACTTACACCTGGAATAAGTGCTATGCATTGTGATAAACCAATTCCTAGAGCCTTGATGTATGATATATCACTCTCTTCATTTAAAGAATTACTTTTAAACCATTTATCTACAAACAGCAATATTATTCCTCCTATAAATAAACTGAATCCAATATATTGAGCTTTTTCCAAAAGAGAATCAACAGCATCTCCTAATAAAAATCCGAAAATAGCCGCAGGAATAAAAGCCACAATCAATTTTTTATAAAAATCAAATGATTTAAAAAATCGTTTAAAGTATAAAATAACGACTGAAAGGATGGCACCCAATTGTATAGCAACTGTAAATAGTTTGACAAATGGCGTTGATTCTATTCCTAATAATGCTGAACCAATCATCATGTGTCCAGTAGATGAAATAGGCAAAAATTCGGTTAATCCTTCAATTACCGCTATAATAAAAGCTTCGAAATAAGTCATGATTTATAAATAAAATTAAGCGGCTTCGTTTTTATTTTTCGGGCGCCACATAATAGAAACTAAGATAACACCAAAACCAAGTAAGCATACAATTGGAGCAATGGTTAAACGTTGTGCATCAAAAATAGCAGGGTTAAAAATATTTGGGTCTTCGCTTCCGCCACCAATCATTAATAAATAACCAATAATTAATATCACAATACCTCCTATTAATAATTGATAGTTTTGTTTACCAAATGTTGTTTTCATGTTTCTTTTTATTTAAGTATACAAAACTAATAAATTTTAGAGACTAACAAAGTCTTGAAATTATTTTAAGTTTTTTTGTATTTATTAAGAAATTCTCATTTTTTGGGAAACCCATACATTAGTAATAGTGCGGTTGTTTTGGCGAAAGAGTGCGAACTGCTATTTTTGCGGTGGCAAAGCGAAGATTTTTTTGGCAGAAAAGAATTGAAGTCGGTCTTTCGTCTTTAATTTTGTTTCTTGTGTTCAAGAGAAAGAAATTAAAAAACACTAAAATGGAAACGGCAAATTCAATTTAATCTCGCCAATTTTCTATGTTTAATTTTGTAAAAAATTCCTCTTCGTCAATTTCTTTCACTTCACCAGGTTGTAAATTTCCTAACTCTAAATCTTCAATGCTTACGCGTATTAATCGTTTGCAATGATGGTAAACAGTAGAAACCATTTTGCGAATTTGATGATATTTACCTTCCGTTAAGGAAATGGATAGCCATGTATGTGGTAAATCTTCTCTGAATGAATGGCCTCTGCTTGGCAAATCGTTAGGTTTTTCAACGATTGAAACATCACATGGTAAAGTGGTGTAAAAATCTCCACCCTTAATTCTAATTTCAATACCAGTTTGTAATTGCAGTAAACGTTCGGCACTCACGTGTTTTTCAACTTGCACTAAGTAAGTTCGCTTGTGAGGCATTTCGCTTTGAAACAATAAAGCGGTTACTTTTTTATTTGTAGTCAAAATTAGCAATCCTTCGGAATTATTGTCTAATCGGCCAATAGCGTGTGTTCCTTCTGGAAAGTTAAAAGCTAAATCGCCCAATAAATTAACCTTATCAGGACTCACAAACTGTGAAACCATTTTATACGGTTTGTAAATAATAAAGTAGCGGTGAGGATTTTCCATGAGATTAATAAGCAATAGCAAAAATAGATATTATTATCATTAAACCTTTATGCAAAAAAACTGATTTTTATACCAGTTATTTGAAAGATATAACCACTTATTGAGTTTTAATTTTTTTACTGGAAATAAACACCATATTTGTACCGCACGCAGGTTTAATAACCAATAAATGAAATGTTTTGAAACATTAACAAAAAGATAGCATAAGATATTTTTTATTTAAAAACCTTTTTGTTATGTTTGGCGTCATTCTTTTAAAAAAATTAAAAATAAAGTAACTAACTAAAAAAAACACAATCATGAGTAACAAAAAAACATCAGGCGGTTTTCCGTTAATCGTTTCAGCTTTAGCAATCGTTATCTGTTTAGTAATCGGTATCATTGTTTACAAATTTGTATTAGGAGCAACAGGTAATTTTGATGCAGAAGGTCCAGAAAAAGGACATCCATTAAACTTCTTTGGTATTATGTATAAAGGAGGATTTATTGTACCAATTTTATTAGGAACATTATTTACGGTAATATGCTTTTTCTTTGAGCGTTTTATTACAATTCAAAAAGCAAATGGTAAAGGTCAAACAGACAAGTTTGTATCTAACATTAAAGAATTAGTATCTGCAAAAGATCTTGATGGTGCAATTGCTGCTTGCGATGTTCAACAAGGTTCTTTAGGAAATGTAGTTCGTGAAGGTTTAGCAAAATATCAATTTGTACAAAACGATGCTTCAATGGACAAAGAATCTAAAGTTGCTGCCATTTCTAAAGCAATTGAAGAAGCTACGGCTCTTGAATTACCTATGTTATCTAAAAATTTATCTGTTATTTCTACCTGTGCATCTATTGGTACATTAGTTGGATTAATTGGAACAGTTGTTGGTATGATTCGTGCATTTGGTGCATTAGCTGCAGCTGGAACACCTGATACTGCTGCATTAGCAACTGGTATTTCTGAAGCCTTAGTTAATACGTTGGTTGGTATCTTATCTTCTGCGTTAGCAATTATGGCATACAACTTTTTCTCTACACGAGTTGATCAAGTAACTTACGCTATGGATGAGGCTGGATTCTCTATCATTCAAGAGTTCCAAGCAACAGGAAAATAAATTAAAGTTCAGTAGTTATAAGTTAGGAATGTTAAAGGGTTAAAAAAATCGTTGCGGAAATTAAACTTTCTAAACCTTAAAAACTAACCAAGTCTATCGTTCAAACTAACTTTCTAAACTTTAAAACTAATTAACATTCTAAATTAAATTAATAAACATGGGAAAAATAAAAATCTCAAAAAGCTCACCGTCGATAGACATGACGCCAATGGTGGATTTAGCTTTCTTACTAGTAACATTCTTTATGCTTACGGCTTCGTTTCGTATGGCTGAGCCTGTTATTGTAGATCCCCCATCATCAGTGTCTGATAAATCGTTGCCTGAAAATACCGTATTAGTAACGGTAGATAATAATGGCCGTGCTTTTTTTGGAGTAGGAAATGGAGAGGCTCGCCGTAACGCTTTATCACAAATGGCTACTAAATATGGCGTTAAGTTTAACGATAAACAAGTAAAAAAATTCGAAGGATTATCAAGCTTTGGTGTAGAAATCAAAGATTTGCCTCGTTATTTGGATGCGTCTGAAGCTGAGCGTTTAAAATTTCAACCACAAAAAGGTGTGCCTTTAGATTCCTTGAATAACCAATTAGGTGATTGGATTCGTTATTCAGCAACGGAATTAAATGTTATTTATACTAACAACAAAGAGAAGGCACTAAATGATGGCGTAGAGTTTAAAGGTGAAAAACCACGCTATGCAATTAAAGCGGATGGTAAAGCAAAGTATATTTATATAAAAGATGTTTTTAAAACATTTACAGATATGAAGATTTACACATTCAATCTTATTACATCAATGGAAGGTGGATCAACGGTTGCTCCAGCTCCAGCACATTAACTATTAACAATAAAAAAAGTAAAACATGGCAGAAATAGCAGAAAGTGGTGGCGGCGGACATGGCAAAGGCGGTAAAAAGCGTGCCAAGAAGCAGAGTACCCGAGTAGATATGACTCCGATGGTAGATTTAGCGTTTTTGTTACTAACGTTCTTCGTTTTAACATCAACCTTCAGTAAACCAAAAAGTATGGAGTTGAGCTTACCAGCTGAACCACCACCAAATAGCCCACCACCACCAGAAGTTAAAAATGGTGTGACATTTTTATTAACGAAAGATGACCGCATTTTTTATTACGTTGGTCAATTTTACGCCGCTGATAATGATAAAGGCAAACCAGCCACTGATTTAAAAGAAACTAATTTTAGTTCAGAAGGATTACATAAATTATTAATGGAGCAAAATAAATGGGCTAATGAGGAAATTGAAAAGTTAGCAGCTCAAAATAAGGCAAAAACATTGGCCGACACTACATTCAAACGAATGGCAGTTGATATTACAGCTAATACAAATGCCATTACAGCGTTAATAAAAACAGACGACGAAGCAACTTATAGAAACGCAATCGATATGTTGGATGAATTAAAAATCTGTAATGTTGGTAAACGAGTTATTGGTGTTGAAATGATGGCATCAGAGTACGCACTTTTAAAAACTAAAATAGCAAAATAGTATGGTAGCAAATTGGAATAATGTCTCTTCCGATAGCAGAAACGATATTGTTTTTGAAGGAAGAAACCAAGAGTATGGCGCATATGAAATTCGTCGTAAATACAATTGGACTGTCACCATCGTACTAGCTAGTATGATTGGTGTGTTAGTGTTTGGAATGGGATTAAAGTTTGTCTTAGGTTTAAAAGGTACTGAAGTTGAGAAGGAAGCAGTTTTAGACATGACGGCAATTGATTTAACACCTCCTCCAGCGGATAAAAATGAACCACCGCCACCGCCACCGCCACCACCACCTCCAGTATTAGAAACTGTGAAGTTTGTGCCGCCGGTTATTAAG
Organism: Bacteroidia bacterium; assembly: GCA_044353195.1. Classification (GTDB taxonomy): domain Bacteria; phylum Bacteroidota; class Bacteroidia; order B-17B0; family Aurantibacillaceae; genus UBA4416. The sequence goes on from JBILCJ010000088.1 coordinate 5,642, forward strand.
GATGATGCAGTGGAAACCGATCCACCACCACCACAAGATAAATTGGTTGAAACTAATGTAAGTACTGTGACTCAAGAAGGTGACGGTGATGCAGTTGTTGTGCCAGGTGATGGAAAAGGAGATGGAGTAATTGAAGAAAAAGTAATTGAGCCTTTTTTAATTGTTGAGGAAATGCCTGAATTTCCAGGTGGTCCAGGTGAGATGATGAAATACTTTGCTAAGAACACACAATATCCTCAAATGGCTCGTGAAGCTGGAATTGGCGGAAAATGTTTTTACAGCTTTGTTGTTGCACCAAGTGGTGATATCACAGATGTAAGATTAAGCAAAGGAGTACCAGGCTGTGGCGAATGTGATAGAGAAGCCGCAAGGGTAATTAAATCAATGCCTAATTGGAAGCCAGGAAAACAAACAGGAAGAGCGGTACCAGTTAGAGTAACTGTTCCATTCAACTTTAGTTTGAAATAATAAATACACTGATTAAAAATCCCTTTTAATTTTTTAAAAGGGATTTTTTTATGTTTAAAATTTTGTTACAAAATTCATATGAAAAAATCACCAATAGAATTAATTAACTTGAGTTTTAGCGCCATCATGGTTTTACTAACAGTGACAGGCTTTTTCGTTTTTTTATTTACTGATTTAATGTCCGATAGAGTATTTGGAATCAAACGTTATGTATTAGCATTTCTTTTTATTGCGTATGCTATTTACAGAAGTTATCGTATGATGAATCTTTTTAAAGGCGAAAAAAGTAAAAATTAATTTTCATTTAAAAGTATTTCATTTTTTATTTCGTATTTTCAACTTTAGAATTTATTGAAAGGCAATAGTATTAATTTTTTAGTATGCATTATTTATATAAAACGATTTTTTTAATTTTTCTGGTCAACACTTTATTTTCGCAAGCTGTTTCTGATGTTAGCCAATTAAGTTTAAATTTTAAATCGCGTATTTTAAAAAAAGGTAAGTACATCAATATCACGGGAGAAGTATATTTTAAAAAATCTGGAAGTGTACTTACAACCCATCTAGTTAGCCCTTTTGAAAGCGTTACCATGATTGATGCAAATGGAGATGTAACAAATTACGATTTTAAAGAAAATTCTTTTTCTCAATCAAGTTCAGCACTTTCATCTTCTGAATCAAGTTATTTTTGGTTTTTCTTAAATGGAAGGTATAACGATTTAGGGTTACCTAAAATAGGCTATGTTATTAAAGAAACAAAAACGGATGAAGGTTTTTTTGTTACCACATGGGTTCCAAAGAGCGGTCTTCAAACACCTGTTTTAAGAATTGAGTTAGTTCACGAAAAGAGTTTACCCGTTTACCTCGAATTTATTGGAGCTAAGAATAAAAAATTAGGAAAAATTTATTTTTCAAATTATTCAAAAATTGGGAAACTATATCTTCCTCTTCAAATCAATGAGTTTGCATATATCGAAAAAGGAGATTCTATAATCACTACAAAAACATATAGCAATCCTAAAACAAATGAAGATGTAAAGTCAAATTTTGTCGATTTTAAAATTCCGAAAAATGCAAAAATTATTAATATTAAGTAAGTTTTTTATTTTGGTTTTTTTTCTCACAAGTTTGAGTCAAGTAAAAGCGCAATCTGATAATGATTTACTTTTTGGCGCTGTTAATTATAAATCTGAATTTGAATCTAAACGAAAGGTCACTTATCTTTTTGAAGGCAAACATCCCGTTGTAAAATACAATCCAGTGTCTTTATTTTTTGGAGGTTTGTTGTTTGTATATCAAAAAACAATTTCAGTTCAAATTGGTGCGGCTTGTCCTTACGAAGTTAACTGTAGTCAGTTTAGTAAACAATGCATCCAAAAGTACGGCATATTAAAAGGCATTCCATTAACCGCTGATCGCTTGACGCGTTGTACTAAGTTAGCAGGTATTGATATGGTTGAGGGTGTAGATTATAATTCGCGAACGCATAAAATTTACGATAAGCCTTCTGATTATCAGAAAAAGAAAAACCCATGAAATTACTAGTCTATTTTTCAGTTATTCAATTTGCTTTTTTTAATGCGACTATCGTTATTGCGCAAATAAATCAAAATTATGTGTTTATAAATTTATTAACGCAGAATGAAAAAAACAAAGAAGCACTTTTCTTATTAAACCAACCAAATGAATTAAAAAATTCAGATACACTTAATTTTTTAAAAGGGTATAATTATTATTTAATGAAGCGACCAGATACTGCTGCAGTTGTGCTTTCAAAAGTTAGTGCAAGTAGTAATTTGTTCAGTAAGGCAAAAAGTTTTGAAATTTTAAATTTGCTATATGCTAAGAAAGAATCATTAGCACTTAGTAAGTTTGATGATTTTTGCGCCGATACGGCATTAGTGTATCGCCCTGTTTTAAATACCATGAAGGCTGGTAATTATTTATTGTTGCGAAAATTTGAGAAATTTGACAGCTTATGTAATACATTTCGATACGATGATTTTAGATTAACGAATGAGCAAATGAGATTGAAAGAATTATCTCTAAGAGCTAAAAAGGATTACAAAAAATCACCTATAAAAGCGGCTTTATTATCTTCTGTTGTGCCTGGGCTGGGTAAATTTTATGCAGGAAAAAAGGGAGCCGCCATTGCAAGTTTTGCTACTACCACAGCTCTTGGTTTAATGGTAGTTGAGTCTTATTACAGAACAAAAAATATAAAGAGTCCTCAAGTGATAACCTTTGGAACGTTATTTACATTTTTTTATGTAGGTAATATTTTCGGGAGTTATTTCAGTGTGCAACAACAAATCAAATCAACTAACGGAAAAATAAATAATGAAATCCTTGCGAGTATTCACGTGCCTATTATTCGTTTTTTTAAGTAGACTTACTTATTCAAACAATGATACTTTGAGGCTGAAGCAGTTTGCTGACAGTCTATTTAGTGCGGGCGAATATTTTGAAGCTTCTGTTTATTATCAAAAATTAGATTTTTTTTTAACGGCTGAACACGGAAAAATTCAAGCAAAATTATCTGCTGCTCATGCAAATAAAATTCTAAAGCAATATGACAACGCCATTAGCATACTCAACACAATTAGTTTAAATGACATTCATGATTCATTGATTTATCAAGTTAAGTATCAATGCGCTTTGATTAATTATTTAAAGAATGATTTTTCACAAGTT
>JBILCJ010000122.1:0-6849 GCA_044353195.1 Bacteroidia bacterium
TCGAAAAGAATATGATAAACATGTACCAAGAAATAATGCCTTAGCGGAATTAAATAAACCTGAATTAGATTATAGAATTACATCACAAACCATTGATGCAATAATTGAACACCTCAACATTAAATCATTTAGAGGACAATTTGGTGGAAGTTATTTAAACCAACAAAATGTGTATTTAGGCCGTTTTTTTATTCCTAATTACATTAATAATTCATGGGGTTTATTTGCAACCGAACGATTCGTGAAGCAACATATAGAAGTGGAAGCAGGAATACGTTATGATCAAAAAAAATTAAAATCTTTTTATTATATCGGAAATAACTTAGTAAAGCCAGAACTTAATTTCAATAATCTGTCTTGGAACTTAGGTTGTATTCTTAAACCAAAAAAGAACTTAAACTTTTTTATAAATATGGGTTCAGCATGGCGTGCGCCTGCACCAAATGAACTTTATAGCAATGGATTGCATCAAGGAGCGGGAGCTATTGAACGTGGAGATGCTAATTTAAAAACCGAACAAGTTTATAACATCACAAGTACAGGTGTTTATCAACTAAAAAAAATGGATATCGAATTAACCATTTATCATAATCAATTCACGAATTTTATTTACATGGAACCAGCTAATGAACCTGAACTAACAATTAGAGGAGCCTTTCCTGTTTTTAATTACAAACAAACCAATGCGCGGATTAGTGGCTTTGATGTAAAAATAACGAACCGTTTTTTCAATCATTTTCAATTAATGAGCAAGGCTATGATTTTAAGAGCTTGGAATTATTCAGCAAATGATTATTTAATCTACATGCCTTCCGATAGGTATTCGATCGACTTAAAAGCACATACAAAAATTTCAAAAAAAGTAACTGAAATTTATATACAAGGAGGTTATCAATATATTACTAAGCAATGGCGTGTACCTGTCAATGTTGATTTTGCAAACCCACCAAAAGGATATGGTTTACTAAATGCTGAAATAGGAACCTATGTAAAATTTGGAAATCAACAATTAAATTTAGCTCTAACGGCCACAAATTTAATGAATACAATTTACAGAGATTACTTAGATCGATTTAGGTATTTTACAGATGCACAAGGCAGAAATATTGGAATACGATTAAAAGTACCCATTACGTTATATGATAAAAAAAACAAACAGGAAGAATCTATAATTGAAAATAAATAAATCAAAAAAAAATATGAAAACAACAATGAAAACAATTGCTTACGTAGCAATTTTAGCACTCAGTTTTAGTGCATGCAAAAAAGACAAAAAAAATGAACCGACTCCGGATGTCCCAACTCCACCAACCAATGATGGAGAAATTATTACTACCATGAAGTTAGCAATTAAGGATGGAACACTAACTACTTATTACATGTTTCAAGACCTAGATGGAGATGGTGGTGTTTCGGGGACATACGGAAATTTATCAAACACTCTGACACCTCAAAGTGATTCCATTATTAATTTAAGTACCAATAAAACCTACACATTAAGCATTGTACTGCTTGATGAATCTAAATCAACAGTTGATACTATTAGCCATGAAGTTTTAAATGAAGGTGTAGATCACATGTTCTTCTTTAATTCATTAAATCCAACGGGAAACCCCTACTCTGTTTATTTAACTGGAAGTATGACAACAGTCACGTATTTAGATTTAGATGCTAATTTGCGCGGCATAGGGTTATCGACCAAATGGCAAACACCTAGCATGCCAATGAGTAAATCCCCATTATTCATTACTTTAAAACATCAACCTGGTGTTAAAAATGGAACGTTTGCTCCTGGAGATACAGATATTGAAATTCCATTTAAATTAAAAATTAATTAATAAAAAAAGCGCTATTCTGTTGAATAGCGCTTTTTTTTTACCTAGGTATCAAACTACATTTTTATCAAACGAGTAACGGCTTTTTGTTTGCCATCAGTCACTTCAACAATATAAGTTCCATTTGCTAAATCAGAAAAATCATATACTTTGGAAAAATTCTCAGTAAGCTTAATAACTTCTGATTTTACCAAATTACCGATTAAATCAAACACATGAATAACTGTTTTAGTGGCATCTAAACTTGAGTTTCCAAACACTTCAATTTTAACAGAATTAGAAAACGGATTTGGATAAAGATTTAATCCGATATTACTTGCACTTACCATTGAATTTAATCCTACAACAGAAGAAATAGTAAAGTTCTTATCATTGATATCAAAAAAGATATTACCAACACTTTCAACTTTTATGCGGCAAGTTGATATTGTTCCAACTACATTGGGCATAACAATAGCTTCTGATCCATCGTTGGGAGTGCCAGCTAATACAAGCGTAAACGTCGTTCCTGAATTCGTACTCACATAAATATTCACATTAGAACAATTTATTGGAGCTACATCCGTGCCGTTTACATTCCAGGTAACCAATTGTGTAGAAGCACTCAAATAGGTAATGCCAATTACACTTTGAGAAGTAACAGCGAATGGACCAGCTGCATTAACTGTTACAGCAGTAGTAGAAGAACAAACTCCGCCTCCACCCATTTTATTGTCTCGGGCTGTAAATCTAAATTTCAATGATTGAGCTGTCATTGGTGTATACTCACCAATTGTTCCTTGTAAATTTCCAGTTAAAACGGTTGCTAAAGTTGGAAACATACGAGATGTAATTGAAACAGGATTATAAGATCTAAAAAATGGTTTAGTTCCAACATTCCAATTTCCGAAAGAAGTAGCCGCATCAATTTCTTCCCACTGATAAGTTAATACATCACCAGCATCTGGATCAGTTGCTGAACCAGTCAAAATAAATGGCGTGTTTACGGGAATAGTATATGCTGACAGTCCAGCAACAACAGGTGCATTATTACCAGAAGTTGTTGATACATCACATGAACTTCCAGTTCCTGTAGTTGTAAATGCCATTATCTCATCATAACTAACTGCATGAAAGTAAGCAATACTGTTTGGGGCTAAATTATTGGTTGAATTACAAATTCCAGCATAAGCCATAATTGTAATGCCACTACCAGGTTCTACAGAAGTTGTTAAATTTCCATTTCCAGCACAAGAACCACTTGAGGCTCTAAATGTATGATTACCTTTAAATTGGTGTCCCATTTCATGTGCAACGTAATCAATATCATAGGGGTCGCCAACCGGACTAGAACTTCCTGTTATTCCTTTTGCCTTACTGGAACCGCATACACAACCAAGGTTTGCTAAACCACCCCCGCCAGTGCTAAAGGTATGACCTATATCGTAATTAGCAGAACCAATTTGGTTATTAATGACAGTTTGACTTTCGTTTATTAAAGTTCCAGCATTACTGTTTCCAGTAAAAGGTTGTGCTGTTGCTGTTGGTGCAGGTGAAATCACACCTGTTGTTGCTGTTTTATTATATAATGTTAAAGTGGTAGTAGCAACAAGTACTAATCTAATTGCAACTTCAGTTTCATAAACACCGTCTACTCGATTTACTGTTGTTACAACTTTTGCTAAAATTTGAGCAGTAGTGGGTGTAGCTGAACCAGTTGCCGCAACAGCATACTGACCTGTACAAGCTATTGCTAATCGATATGTTCTCAAGTTTGGTCCTGCACAAATGGCAGCAGATGGTGCGGAAATTTGCGTGTTTAAACCCTCACTATCAACTACACCTTCACAAATACCTCTTTCATTGACTGGTTTTATAAAATCATTCGTATAATAGGAGATATAATCCGTCGTGTTTAATCTGCAATAAGGATCGATAAAAACATTTCCATGTACGCTTCTAATCATCCCATGAAAACCAAATTCTGTTAAATCGATTTTCCCATTTGCATAAACATCATCAATACCTTTAATACTGTATGTTCTGATATTTGGATAGGAAGTTTGCAACGCTTCGTCCATAACTGGAGCTTCTACAACCTTAAATTTTTGAATTTCGCCATTAGGCATCGGTAGGTTTACAATAATAGTTGAATTATTAATCAAAATAGCCTTGTCATTCGGTGCTGATTGTAAAGCAATTTTTAAAGAATTCATATCTAAATGATATGTTTTATATTTATTTGGAACTATTTCCCTCTTACCCAATACTTTAATAGTTGACTCATTTGTTTCAGTCCAAAATGATTGATTTGATTGACTATAACCGCATATCGATGCAGTAAAAAAGGATAGGAATAAACTTATTTTTTTCATGGTTAGATTTGATATATGTATAAATTTAAGAAAAAAAATAATTACTAAATTTCATTTTTTTAACAATAATTAGAAATCAAACTAATAATTATCACTTTTTTTAGCCATTTTAATTTTTATATTTGTCTAGTATAAACCCAACTTAAAATTTTATAAAATGAAAAAAGTATTTATAATGTTAGCTTTCGCTGGATTAGTAGGAAGCGTTTCTGCATCAGTTAATTTTGATGATAAAGATAAAAAAGCGAAAAAAGAATGCACTAAAGGTGAAAAATCTTGTTGCAAGGAAAAAAAAGGTGCTGAAGGAAAAGCTTGCGCAGGTGATGCAAAGAGTGGTGAGAAAAAAGCATGTTGCAAAGATAAAAAAGCAATGTCAGCTGAATCAAAACCAACTGAAACAAAATAATTATTATTTAATATTTAAAAGCCCATTTGAAATTCAAATGGGCTTTTTTATTTGTTAGCATTTACAATTATTTTTCATTCAATTTAGGCCTTCTATTTTTTTGATTTATAAAGAAATTATAATTTTAAATTTGAAACTTGAATTAATCATATTAATTGCTTTAATTTGAAACATAACAATCACCTAGAATTTTTTTTATTCATTTTTAGACCAATCAAAAATTAATAAAACAAAGGATAAACTTACATTCAACTAATTAATAATACATTGAACATATGAAAGTTGGAATTCCATCGGAAATATTCGCAAATGAACTCAGAGTTGCCGCAACTCCAAAAACTGTTAAGCGTTTGCAAAAGCAAGGTTTTGAGGTCTTTATTCAACATAATGCAGGCTTAAAAGCAAATTTTTCTAATCAAGAATTTGAAGACGCTGGTGCACATATCGTTAATACAGCCCTTGAAATTTATAGTCAATCTGATATTGTTTTGAAGGTTAAAGAGCCATCATTAGAAGAAGTTGATTTAATGAAGGAAGGTTTGGTTTTATTAAGTTATTTATGGCCTGCCCAAAACCAAGTATTACTGCAAAAATTAGCAGATAAAAAAGTAAATGCAGTCGCAATGGATGCCATTCCTCGTATTTCGAGAGCACAAAAAATGGATGTATTATCATCGATGGCAAATATTGCTGGTTATAGAGCGGTAATAGAAGGTTCATATCATTTTGGTAGATTTTTAAACGGACAAATAACAGCAGCAGGAAAAGTTGAACCTGCCAAAGTATTGGTTATTGGGGCAGGTGTTGCTGGATTAGCAGCAATTGGTGCAGCAAACTCGCTAGGAGCCATTGTGCGAGCATTCGATACTCGTAAAGAAGTGTCGGAACAAATTGAATCGATGGGTGCTCAATTTTTAACTGTAGAGATAGAAGAAGATGGAGCTACCTCATCTGGTTACTCAAAAGAAATGAGTAAGGAATTTATCGAGGCAGAAATGAAATTGTTTTTAGAACAAGCTAAAGAAGTTGATATTGTCATTACTACAGCGCAAATTCCAGGCCGTCCTGCTCCAAAATTATGGATGGATTATCACGTTGCAGCGATGAAACCAGGCTCTGTTATTGTTGATTTGGCAGCGTCTACAGGTGGAAACTGTGCTCTTACAAAAAACGGAGAAGTTTATACAACTGATAATGGTATTACCATGGTTGGAAAATTAAGTCAATTACCAAGCCAAGCATCACAGTTGTATGGTAATAATTTATGTCATTTATTAGATGACATGGGTAAAGCTGAAAAATGGAAAATTGATATGGAGGACGCTGTTGTATCAAGAGCAATGGTAACATTTGATGGAAAAATTAATTGGCCTCCAGCTCCACTTCCTGTAAGTCCAACTGCCGGTGGAGGTGCAAAAAAAATAGTTGCTCCAACAGCTGAAGAAATAAAAATTTCAGATGCAGCAAAATCAAAAAAAGCAGCAACTTCGATGTTTATTCAATTAGGAGTTGTAGGTGCATTATTGTTTTTAGTTGGTCAATACGCACCAAGCGAATTCATTCAGCATTTTACCGTATTTGTTCTTGCTGTTTTTGTAGGCTGGCAGTTAATTTCCAATGTATCACATTCATTGCACACCCCTTTAATGGCTGTTACAAATGCGATTAGTGGAATTATTGTTATTGGTGGATTATTACAAACAACTAACGATATAAAAAATCCAATGACCATTTTGGCATTTATTGCCATTTTAGTTGCTAGCATAAATATTGTTGGCGGTTTTGTTGTGACTCATCGTATGTTGAACATGTTTAAAAAATAAAAAAAGAAGATTATGTCTATAGGAATTCAAACAGCAGCATATTTATTTGCAAGTATTCTGTTTATATTAAGTTTAGGAAGTTTATCATCTCAAGAATCAGCAAAACGAGGTGTTTTTTATGGTATAATTGGTATGATTATCGCCATCATTGCAACCGTTTTAGGAGAAAGTGTTGCGGGACAAACATATATTATTATTGCCATTGCAATTGCCTCGGTAATAGGATTAATGCTTGCGAGAAAAGTTGAAATGACCGCAATGCCTCAATTAGTAGCAATCTTGCATAGCTTCGTAGGATTAGCAGCGGTATTAGTTGGATTTGGTTCTTATTTAGATCCTAAAACACATGAGCTTCATGGTGCAGCTCATATCATTCACTTAACAGAAGTGTTCATCGGTATTTTTATTGGTGCCATCACGTTTACTGGATC
>JBILCJ010000008.1:0-25921 GCA_044353195.1 Bacteroidia bacterium
TTCGGCAGCGATGTATAAATGTTGCCAATTATAAAAAGGTTCTATGTCATGCATGCGTAATAAGTTTAAAAAGCAATTGAAACAGTTACTTCATGCTTAATCTGATTTGTGTAATGATTTTTTTTGTGTAAAGCGGAAAATCACCTTGCATCATCCAACTGTAATATCCGGGTTCTTTTTCAAATACTTCTTTAACTGTTTTTCCTTTATGTTTCCCGAAATTAAAAATTTCTTCGTCTTTTTCGTTGTATACAATTCTTGCGGATAAATCAGCTTGTTTAAATCTGTTAGTGAGTTCACTTAATACTGTCATATCGTTTACAACTGGTTTAAATGCATTACCTTTCTCATCTAGTTTTTCAGTATTCTCATAATGTTGAATTTGTGCTTTAAATATTTCGTATGTAGCTACTGTGTCTGCTTCGGCAGAGTGTGCATTTTCTAAATGTTTCCCACAGTAAAATTTATAAGCAGCCGTTAAATTTCTTGGTTCCATGATATGGAAGATATTTTGCACATCAATTAATTTTCTATTTTTTAAATCAAAATCGATTTCGGCTCTTAAAAATTCTTCAGCTAATAATGGTACATCAAATTTATTTGAATTAAATCCGCCCAAATCACAGTTACTGATAAACTGAAACAGTTGCGCTGAAAACTCTTTAAATGTTGGTGCATCAGCAACGTCTTTATCATATATGCCATGTATTTTTGATGTGGCAATTGGAATCGGGATAGTTGGATTTATTTTTTTAGTCAGTATGTCAGTTGTATTGTCAATGTTTACACGTACCACTGATATTTCTACAATTCTATCGGAGCTAATATTAACGCCTGTTGTTTCTAAATCAAAAAAGGCAAGTGGTTTCGTTAAATTTAAATTCATTTTATTTTTTGTTTTTAAATGCTAGTGTGTAAGTTATTTAAAACTGTTTCCGTAGGAATTAAATCCGAATAAAAACTATTTAATTTATTAATAACGCCTTCTATAACTGAATCGGGACACGATGCACCGCTGGTGATAATAATATTTAATGGCGAATGTTTTGGTAAAAAGTGATTTGTTACTAAGTGTTTTTTATTTGGATAATCAAAATGTTGAATAGTTGTTGCGTCTATGATTTCTTTTTCTGATGAAATAAAATAGGTTGTGAATTTTTTTTCACATAGTTCTACTAAATGAGATGTATTACTGCTGTTGTAGCCTCCAACGACAATGGCTAAATCTGCCTCCGCGTTTAACAATCCATACGTGGCATCTTGGTTTTCGTTTGTAGCATAACATAGGGTATCTCTTGTATCAGCAAAATGATTACCAATAGATGCTTCACCATATTTTTGAATCATGATGTTTTTAAAAAAGTCAGCAATTTCTTGCGTTTCACTTGCAAGCATGGTTGTTTGATTGATGACTCCAATTCTATCAAAATCAGTTTCAAGGCATAAAGAGTTTGAATATTTATCTTTAAAATCAACAACAAATTGATCTTTGTTTTTTCTTCCTAAAATATAATCTGCTAGTAATTTAGATTCTTCTAAATCTCTTACCACAATGGCTCTGCTATGTTTATCACTTCTCGAAAATGTAGCGCGTGTTTCTTCGTGCGTATTTTTTCCATGAATGATAATAGTGTAATTTTCTTTGCCTATGGACTCAGATTTTTTCCAAACACGTTCCACAAATGGGCAAGTTGTATTGTATTTTTCGGTTTTTATGTTCTTGGATTCTAATAAACTAATTATGTCAAGTGGAGCTCCAAATGCTGGTATGATTACTACGTCGTCGCTTGTTAAGGTGTCAAAACTAATTAGTTGTTTTCCATTTGTGTCTTGTAAAAACTGAACGCCTCGTTCTATTAAATCATTATTCACATCTGGATTGTGAATCATTTGACTCAATAAATACACACGCTTACCTACGTTTTCTTCTAAAGCTTTAAATGAAATTTCAATGGCATTTTCTACGCCATAGCAAAATCCGAAGTGCCTAGCAATTAAATAATTTATTTTTCCAAAGTTTAACACTGTTGGAGTATTATCTTTTTTTCGTGGGTCTTGTATTTTACGGTATTGTTTTACTTTGGAAATAATTGGACTTCTGTAAAACTCTGGAACATTAAATGTTTTCATGATTTATTTCAATACTAATTCTTTAATTAATCTACTGCCCACAAATTTATTTACTTTATTTATGATATCCTCTTTTGCGAAAGCCATTTCATTCCTTACTATAGAAGAATCTATTGAAACATATAAATGGCCATTTGTAAAATTTATTTGAGTGGTGTGTTTTGAAATCATTGTTCCTACAATTTTTTCCCAATCATTCCTAATAGCAAAAATACTGTATTTCTCATCGAGCTTTTCTTCTTTGAAAAGTTGAGAAATGGCATCCCCTAGTTTTATTAAATTACTTTGTTTAGCCATGTTGATTAACTATTCCATTATCCACAATAAAGATAGAGTGTTTAGAGTTCGATTTTAAAAATAATGTTTTCATGCGCTCAGGATGCGTATCTGTAATAAATATTTGCCCAAAATTCTCACTACTAACTAATTCAATCAATTTGGTAAATCTTGACTCGTCTAATTTATCATAAATATCATCAAGTAGCAACAATGGTTTGGTATTTGTTTTCTTTTTTACAAATTCGAATTGCGCTAGTTTAAGCGCTAGCAAGTATGATTTTTGTTGACCTTGTGAAGCAAATTTTTTCAAACTTGAGTTTAGTAATTTAAATTCTAGATCGTCTTTGTGAGGTCCAATAGTTGTGTGATGCACTATTTTATCCCGCTCTAAATTGGATTGTAATAATTCTTTAAAGTTTGCCCCTTTGGTTGATATTAAATAATGGATGCTCGCTATTTCATTACTACCACTAATTAGTTCATAGTATGTATTAAACATAGGAATGAATTCCTCTAAGAATTGGTTACGCTTAAGGATGATAGTTTCTCCATATTGAATGAGTTTATCGTCCCAAACTTCTAAACTTAAGGCATCAAAATGGCGCTGTTCATAAAAATATTTTAGCAAGGCATTGCGTTGATGTAAAGCATGATTATAGGATATTAACGAATCAAGATAATGTTTATCATATTGAGATATGATGCTATCAATAAACTTACGTCTTACTTCACTGCCATCTAATATAAGTTCGCTATCTGATGGTGAAATCATCACGAGTGGATAAATGCCAATATGTTCCGATAAGCGGTCGTATTCCTTTTTGTTTCGTTTAAATTGTTTTTTTTGCCCTCGTTTTAATGCACAATAAATTTCATCGGTTGTCCCATTTTTTTCAATCCATGCTTGTATAGCAAAAAAGGGCAATTCGTGCTGTATGTTTTGACTATCTATACTATTAAAGTAGCTTTTACATAATGAAATATAATGAATAGCGTCTAAAATATTTGTTTTACCAGCACCATTATTGCCAACGAAACAATTAAACTTTTCTGAGAAAGTCATTTGTGCTTCGGTGTAATTTTTAAAATTAAGGAGTGATAATTTTTCTAATAACATAAGGTTTAAAGATACAAAGGATATTAGTTTTTTTGTAGATTGTTATTAAATGTTTTTATCATATGTGTTGTCATAAAACATTTGTAAATTTGACAAAATTAATTCTAAGAATGGTACTTGATTCAGTAAGATTAGATTGTTATTTATGGGCCATACGTATGTATAAATCACGTTCATTGGCAAGTACATCTATCAAAAACAATAAAGTTAAGTTGAATGGAGAAGCAGTAAAAGCATCGCGATTGGTAAAAATTGGTGATGAGTATACCATGTCTTTTAGTGGCGGAATTAAAAAAATAATAGAGGTGACGGCTTTGATTGAGAATCGTCAGAGTTACGAAATTGCTTTAAAACATTATGTAGATAAGAGTCCACCAATTGAAAAAATCGAAAAATTAGAGTCTTTATTTTTTGTATCTAATATTAAACGAGATAAAGGAACGGGTAGACCTACTAAAAAAGATAAACGTGATATAGACGATTTATTTTTGTAAATACTCTATTTACCTTTCAAGGTTTGTTTTATAGGTTTTTGTATTGTTTACTTTATCTATCACTTCTAATTTTAAAACAATTTTTCCTTTCGGAGTATGCTCATTAAAATTGCAAATTAATTGTTCTGTTTTTGCGTCGTACTCAGCAATTGTCCACTCATTATTTATATACAAATGATATTCTTTAATGCCGCTGAGATCGTCATTTATCTTAAAAATAATGAAGTTCTTTGAATTTGTTTTTTTTCTTGGTTTTAATAAAGTAATGTTTGGAGCTATTGTATCATAAGAATAAGTAAAAGTGCCAAATGTTTTTGTATCAGATGTTAGCCAACCATTTTCATAAATTCCACCGATACTGGCTTGATTGCAAAGGATCAGTAATTTGGATTTATGTTTTTCTATAACTTTGTCTAGTTTTAAAGACACGGTTATTGGTTTTATTAAAAACGGATTGGTGCTTTTTATTTGAAAACTTTTTTTACCTGACACGTTTGTTTTTTGTACCGTAATCGAGCTATTTTCCGCTAAAGAACCTGCCTTTATTTGAATCATATAATCTATTTCTTTTTTTATAAAGTCAATACTGCAAATTGCGTTTGGAATATTTTTTATGTCGTGATGCGACGAGAGTGATTTTGTTTTTAAATAAAATGTAGCATTATTTTTATTGTTATTTTCATCATTAACTTCTAAGTTAAGTAGATGGAATAGGGTGTCATTTAACTGAATCACTCCATGATTGATAACGTCTTTATATATATCAATATTGAAACAGCTTGGTGTAAAACATTTTTGTAGTTTAATACCATTTGATTTTTCACTGAATACATTTACAAATCGGCCGTTATCAAAGCTAATATTATTTAATTGATGGCGGTAAATCAGTTTGTTGTCTAAACTCAGCTTAACTTCATAAATGTTATTTTTATTAGTTGTTCCGTTTGATACATCATAACCTGCAAAGCCAATGGCAACATGAGAAGCAGATGTGATAATAGAATTAGTCATTGAACTAAGGTCGTTGTTGGTATTTTTAACGGTAATTATTTTTTCTAATGAAATAGAGTTTGTGTCTTTTGCGTTGTATAAACTGATATGCGTAATAAGTGGCTTAATATCGTCCTTTATTTTATAGATTAAAAGTGGGTTAATTGGTATTTCAGTTAGTTCATCTCTTATTTCGAAATGTAAATGCGGACCTGTTGAACCACCTGTATTGCCTGTGTATCCTATTACATCCCCTTTTTTAAAAATTAGTTCATGTGGTTTAAGCGTTACATCTAGTTCATTTTGTTTTAATTTTGATTGTAGATTTTGAATATAAGTTTCTATTTGATCAGCGTATTTTTTTTGATGTGCATAAACAGAAACATAGCCATTAGGATGCGTTATGTATAATGCTTTTCCATACCCAACCGAACTGATTTTTATACGACTAACGTACCCATCGGATATACATTTAATTGGTAAATTTTTTATCGGATCTGTTGTAAAATCTAATCCAGCATGAAAATGATTAGGCCTAATTTCTCCATAATTGCCAGTTATAATTGGTTTATGTTCTAACGGTAAAATAAAGTCAAACGCCTGTGTTTGTGAATAAAAAAAAGTTGTGTTTGCAATCAAATAAATTATGATTCTAAATTTTAATGGAAGCATTAAATTGGATTTATTTTGTAAAAAGTTAATTAACAAAGACTTGTTAATGTAAAGTTAAAGTGATTAGTAAAATCAGCAACCTAATCCCTTAATTTTAACCAACAACAAATTGTTTGTTTTTAATTCGTTAGATATAAAGTTAAGAAACAAAAAAGTAGTGTAAATAAAACATTAATTATGAATGTAGAAAATATTAAATCTGAGTTACAAGAAGTGTTAGAAAGCGATATTACACTTCGTAAAGAATACATTGAGGTAAAGCGTTCGTTGAGCGATTACCGTAATCAATTGATTCAACGTGATGAAGATTGTAAACGGTTACAAGTTTCGATTGACGTGCTTAATACTAAGTTACTTGTAATGGAACGCGACAACTCAAACTTTAAAAGTGAAGTAGCATCATTTACAGATTTAAGAAATACAATTAATGAACAGTTAGAGGAGAAGCAACTAGAAATTAGCAGTTTAATCGCGAAAATCACTGATTTAGAATCTCAACTACAATCAATATCATCAGAATACGAAATAAAGATGAGCGGAATTCAAGCAATTTCTAATCAAGAAATTGCTGATTTGAAAGTATCGTATGAATCACAATTACAAGAGTTAAGATCCAATACGTCTTATCAGCAAAATGGTATGCGTAGTGAGTTAGAATCAAAAATTTCGGAGCTTACAGCCTCATATGATGCCGCGAATCAAGAAACAGTAAGTGCTTATGAATTGCAAATTGCAACATTAACACAAGATTTTAATTTACAAATTGAAACATTAAAAAGTAGTCATGAACTTTCAAGTTCTGAAGTAACAGCTGCTTATGAATTAAAGATAAGTTCATTATTGAATCAACTTAATGAACAAAGAAGTGAATTGACGAATCATTACGAAAGTAGAATCTTAGAATTAACAACCTCGCTTGACGAGGGAAAATTAAATTACGAAAACGATTTGGCAGCGCGTTTAAATTCTTTACAAACTAGTTTTACTGAAAAGGAACAAAGTCTTATTGAATCTCATCAACAAAATTTGTCTGAGGTAATTTTGAATTCAGAAAACACCATTGAAAATTTAAAATCTGAATACGAACTTAAACTATCTGATGCACTTTCAAATTCATCAAACCATCATTCAAAACTTACAGATGATTTAAGTTTATTAGTGACTGAAAATGAGCATTTCAAAGAAAAGATTAAAGAAATGGTTTACCATATCGATAATCAGAATGCTCAAATTGAAAAATTTACCATCGATTTAGCATTTAAAACGGAAGAGTTAGTCAATAAAATAGAAGAATTTAATTCTTTAGAATTAGAATTTTCTAATTATAAAGTTGAACAATCAACAAATTTTGATCAACAGCATCAAGCTCTTAACTCCAAGTTGACAGATTTAGAAAGTTCGTTGAATTCTAAAAATGCAGAATTAATTCACTTGAGCGAATTATTAAGTATTAAAAATGAATCTGAATTTCAAACGACACAAGCACTTGATTCACAAAAAACTGAATTTGAAAAATTATTAGCAGAAAATACGGTTTTGATTTCTGAAATAGATGCCGTTGCTGATAAATTAGAAACGACGGAAGAAGAATTATCCATTATAAAACAAGAATTATATTCGCTACAAACTAATTCGGATGTAAAAGCGAATGAATTAAAAGAGGTATTATCTTCAAAAAACTTTGAGATTACAAATTTATCTGCCAATAATTCGGCCTTAGAAACTGAAATTCAATTCTTAAAATCTGAGTTAGAAGCAAAAAATAATGAGTTGATGTCCGTTCAATCAAACGCTGATTTAAATTCTCACATTGAATCTGAAATTTCTGTTTTACAAGCCTCTAAAAATGAATTAGAAAATCAAGTAAATCAGTCTCAGTTTACAATCACCGAATTGAATAGTCAAATTTCTCAATTATCAGATGTGGTTTCTTTAAAAGATTCTGAGCTTGAGCAATTAAAACTTGCGAATAATAAATTAGCGGATGATAGCATCCATCTATTAAATGAACAAGAAGATTTGTCAAATCAACTGTTAAAAATGCATGAAACAATTTCTGGATTATCGCATCAAGTTGAATTTCAAGATGTTAACATATCTGAATTGGATAATCATAGAAAAAATGTTATTTTAGCGAACGGTTCAAGTAATGAAAACTCTGAAAAGACAATCATGAAGAAACAAATTAATGAGTTGGTACGTGAAATTGATAAATGTATAGCTCTGTTGAGTGCTTAAAAAATGATAGCTTTGTTTAATGAGCGATGTTAGTGTTAAAGTAGAAATAGCTGGAGGATATTATTCTTTGAAGCTAAAAGCTGAGGACGAATCGAGTGTTAAACAGGTAGTTGAGATAATTAATAATAAAGTTTCAGATTTTGAGAAAAAATTTGGAGTGAAGGATAAAAAAGATGTGTTGGCAATGGTTTCGCTTCAATATATTAGCGAATTAATGAAAGAAAAAAACACAGCTGAAAAAGAGCTAAGCACTCTAAAGTTAGTATTTGAGGATGTAAAAGAACAATTGGTTCAGCATAAAAAAAATATTAGTAGAACAACAGGGCAATAAATTTTTAGTCTTTAAAAAAAAGAACAATGGACGTACAGCTAAATTGAAGCGATTCAATTGTAGATGTACGTTTTTTTATACTTATATTTTTTGGATAGTTGCCTCAAAAAATATTTGTCTTACAGTAATAACAAAGCGCAACAAAAAAAATACCATGATAGAAATAATATTAATAGCCGGATCGCTTATAGCGGGAGTTGTGGCAGGATTTGTAATCGCCAACTCTAAATTAAATAAAGGTAGCGTTAAAGAGAAAGAAAACTTAATTAAGGAAGTTGAATTAAAAGCAGAAAGCTTTAAACAAGAAAAAATACTTCAAGCAAAAGAAAAGTTTTTACAATTAAAAGCCGAACATGACAAAACGGTAAATGAAAGAAATCAACAATTAGTAGTTTTAGAGAACAAAGCAAAGCAGCGTGAAAGCGAATTATCTAAAAAAATAGAAGAAGCTACTAAAAAGGATAAGGAGCTTGAAGGTCAAAAAACACATCTTGCAACTCAGGTTGATTTATATAAAAAGAAGAGTGATGAAATTGAAAAATCTCACCGTAAGCAAGTAGAACTTTTAGAAAAAGTTTCTGGTCTTAGTGCAGAAGAAGCAAAATCTCAGTTGATTGAAAGTGTTAAAGCTGAAGCTAAAACAGATGCCATGGCGTTTATTAAAGACACTATGGATGAAGCTAAGATTAACGCTAATAAAGAAGCTAAGAAAATCATTATTCAATCGATTCAACGTTTAGCAACTGAAACTGCTATTGAAAATTCGGTAACCGTGTTTCATATTGAAAGCGATGAAATTAAGGGACGAATCATTGGCCGTGAGGGTCGTAACATTCGTGCTTTAGAGGCTGCAACTGGTGTTGAAGTTATTGTAGATGATACACCTGATGCTATTACGCTATCTTGTTTTGATTCTATCAGAAGAGAAATTTGTCGTTTATCATTGCATCAATTAGTAACAGATGGTCGTATCCATCCAGCTCGTATCGAAGAGATTGTTGAGAAGACTAAAAAAATGATTGATGATGAAATTGTTGAAACAGGTAAACGTACTTGTATCGACTTAGGTATCCATGGCTTACATCCAGAATTAATCCGTATGGTTGGTCGTATGAAATACCGTTCATCATACGGACAGAACTTATTACAACACAGTAGAGAAGTTGCTAATTTGTGTGCGATTATGGCCAGTGAAATGGGTTTAAATCCTAAGGTTGCTAAACGTGCAGGTTTATTACATGATATTGGAAAGGTGCCTGATGAGGAACCAGAATTACCACATGCATTATTGGGTATGAAATTAGCTGAAAAGTTTAAAGAAAAACCTGAAGTTTGTAACGCCATTGGTGCGCATCACGATGAGATTGAAATGTTAACATTGTATGCTCCAATCGTACAAGTGTGTGATGCTATTAGTGGTGCTCGCCCTGGCGCACGCCGTGAAGTTGCGGAGCAATACATGAAACGTTTAAAAGATTTAGAAGCTTTGGCTTTGGGTTATGATGGTGTTGAAAAAACATATGCCATTCAAGCGGGAAGAGAAGTTCGTGTTTTAGTATCAGCAGATAAAGTTGATGATAAACAATCAGAACAATTAGCTTTTGATATTTCACAAAAAATTCAAACTGAAATGACTTATCCTGGTCAAGTGAAAGTTACAGTGATTAGAGAAGTGAGAGCCACAGCATACGCTAAATAACTTCAATTAAATAAAATTAAAAAGGCGGTACTTAACCGCCTTTTTTTGTTTTATATAATTTGTCTTGTAATTAAAATATATTTTTTTGAATCGCTATTTTAAACCAAGTGGTATAGTTTGTTGGATGTAATGCAATTTCATTTTTTATTTGTGAAACAGATTGCCATTTATACGTTTCAACTTCATCTGTATTTATTTTTGGCATGGAGGTTGATTTTCCAATTAATATGTAATCTAACTCATGTTCAATTAATCCATTTTCAAACTCACTTTTATAAATAAAATGACTAACGATTTTTAAATCACAAACCATTCCCATTTCTTCAAATAAACGTCGGTTGGCTGCGTCTTTAATCGTTTCGTTTGGACGAGGATGTGAGCAGCAAGTGTTTGTCCATAAACCACCGCTATGGTATTTATTTAAAGCTCTTTGTTGTAAAAGTAATTCGTCTTTATCATTAAATATAAAAACCGAAAAAGCTCTGTGTAATTTACCTTCCTCGTGAGCTTGAAGTTTTTCCATCACTCCGGTTTCATTATCTTGTTCATCAACAAGTATAACGTATTCTTGCTGCATCATTTTAAATTAAATTTAATTTATGCCTAATGCAAGAACTAGCAAGAAGAACTATTTTTTGAGAATCACTTATTCTAATTCGTTTTTCTAAAATTTGAGAAGGATGAACATGTTTAATTTTATTAAATAACTTATAATAATAAATATAGGCTATGTAAACACCAATTCTTGAATCTTTTGGCAATCGTTTTATACCTTCTAAGCCTTTGATAAAGTCCAATTCAATATCAGCTTCCAGTTCCTTTTTTGTTTCAACATTTAGTTCAGATACATCTATATCTGGAAAGTAAATCCTTCCCATTCCAGCAAAATCAGCGTTGATATCACGTAAGAAATTAATTTTTTGAAAAGCAGATCCTAAAGCCATCGCATAAGGCTTTAAGTTTGCATAAACAGCATCATCTCCTTTTACAAACACTCGTAAGCACATGAGCCCAACAACTTCAGCACTTCCTAAAATATATTCTTTGTAGCTCGCTGAGTCGTGTGATTTTTTCTCTAAATCCATTTCCATACTTTTTAGAAATGTATCTATTAATGTGTGATCGATTTTATAAGTATTTACTACTGATTGAAAACTATTGAGAATTGGATTTAAACTTATCCCGCGTTTTATTGCTCTATAGGTTTCAGTTTTAAATTCATCCAGTAATTCTTTCTTATTATAATCATGGAACGAATCAACAATTTCATCAGCAAACCTTACAAAACCATAGATGCTATATATAGGATTTCTAAAATCTTTATGCAAGAAACTGATGCCCAACGAAAACGAAGTGCTATAGCTTCTTGTAACCATTTTACTGGCATTTAAGCTAATGGTATCAAATAAATGTTTCATTAATGGCTAAGATAAATAAAAATCATGTTAAGTTGCAAATATTCAAATCTTAATTTTGTTTAAATACTTGCATAGCTACCAATTTACCAGAAATCAGACATGGAGGAACGCCTGGTCCTGGCACGGTTAATTGCCCAGTATAAAATAAATTTTTCACTTTTTTATTAATGAGTTTTGGTTTTAAAATAGCCGTTTGACTTAATGTATTGGCTAAGCCATAAGCATTGCCTTTAAATGAATTGTAATCTTTAATAAAGTCGCTTGTTGCAAAATCTCTTCTTAAAATAATATTATCCTTTATTGATACTCCTAATTGTTTTTCAATTCTGTTTACAACCATATCAAAATAACGGTCGTTAGTTTTTTTATCGTCTTTTAAATTTGGTGCAATTGGAATTAACACCATTAAATTTTCACAATCTTTTGGAGCAACAGTCTCATCTGTTTGTGATGTACAACTTAAATAAATTAATGGATTTGTTGGCCATTTCGGATCGGTGTAAATTTCCTGAGCATGCAAATCGAAGTCTTCATCAAAAAATAAAGTATGGTGAAGTAATTTTGGTAATTTTTTATTTACTCCAATGTAGAATATTAAACTTGATGGAGCTAATTTTCTTGATTCCCAGTAGCTTTCGGAGTAATTTCTGTAAGCTTTATCGAGTAGTTTCTGTTCGGTAAAATGATAATCAGCACTTGAAATTAACACATCGCATTTAAATTCAGACGTATTAGCCGATACACTTTTTGCTAAATTATGTTCAACATTAATTTTAGAAACATCCACATTGAGTTCAAACTTCACTCCTAACTCAACAGCTAATTGATGCATTGCATTTACAACACTAATCATCCCACCTTTTGGATACCATGTGCCGCCAACCATGTCTGAATAATTCATAAGACTATATAGGGCTGGTGTATTTTTAGGTAACGCACCCAAGAATAAAACAGGAAATTCGAGCAACTGAATTAATTTTGGATTCGTAAACGATTTACGTATGTGAGAGGCAATTGAATTAAAAACATCTAATTTGAAAATACCTCTAAAAAAACGCATATTTAAAAATTCGGTTAACGATAAGCCTGGTTTATAAACCAAATCGTGCATACCAATTTTATATTTGTATTCTGCTTCTTTTAAAAACTGTTTCAATTTTGCAGCACTTCCAGTTTCAATATTTTCAAACATAGCATACAGTTCATCAATATTGCTTGGAATATCTAATGGACCATCTTTATAAATAATTCTATAAGATGGAGATAATCTTTCTAATTCATAATAATCTGAAACTTTTTTTCCGAAGTCGGCAAAAAATTTATCAAAAATATCAGGCATCCAATACCAGCTCGGACCCATATCATAGGTAAACCCTTCACTTTTAAATTGTCTGGCTCTTCCGCCAACACTTGCGTGTTTTTCTAAAACAGTAACGTCGCAACCTTGTTTCGCAAGGTAGCAAGCAGCCGACAACCCAGAGAAGCCAGAGCCTATAATTATAACTTTCTTTGACATATTTATGTAACAGTTTTGATGTAAAAAGGTTTATGTTTAAAGGTAAAAATTAATTGTTTTTAATGTTAAGATTTGATTTACAAAGTATCAAATTATTTTCACATGACATTTTCTGTCAATTGAATAAAAGCATTTGGTAAGTTTTCAATCACATCACTTGGTATCATTGCTATTTCGCTTTTTTCTTGTTTTGTAATATCGCCTGCTAAGCCGTGTATAAAAACTCCTAATATACTTGATTCAATTGGAGTGTAGCCTTGTCCTAAAAGTCCGGTTATTATCCCAGTTAACACATCTCCACTTCCTCCTTTTGCTAAGCCTGAATTACCACTACTATTAAAATAACTTTTACCGTCAGGTGTTGTGATACATGTGTGTGCTCCTTTTAAAATAACGATGAGTTTATTTTTTTTAGAAAATTCTAGCTGTAAATCATGCCTTTCAAAATCACAATTAACTGATTTTGTTAAGCGTTCAAATTCTTTTGGATGCGGTGTTAAAATAGAGTTTTCTGGAATTAATGATAGCCAATCTTTATTTAAACTGATTACGTTTAATGCATCAGCATCAATAACTAAAGGCTTTGTGCTATTTTCTAAAATAAATTGAACGGCATTTTGTGTGTCAAGTTCTTTTCCTATTCCAGGCCCAATTCCAATTGCAGAATAAGGTTGTAAATCAAGTTCGTTCAGTTGTAAAAAATCGATGCCATTCACGTTTATCATGGCTTCAGGAACTGTTGTTTGAATTATTTCATAACCACATTTTGGTATACATACAGTTAACAAGCCCGCACCACTTCGTAACAAACTTTTTGATGCTAAAATAGCGGCACCCATTTTGCCAAAGCTTCCAGCAATTAATAAACTATGACCAAATGTTCCTTTGTGTGAAAATTTTTGACGTGGTTTTAAAAGTTTAGAAACGGCATTTTTTGTTAAATAAAATTTATCACAGCGATTTAATAGTTCGTTTGGAATAATTAGTTCAATATCTAGTATATGACCATTGCCAATGTATGGCGAGTTTTCAGAAAAAAGAAAACTTAATTTCGGAAATTGGAATGTGAGTGTTTCATTGGCTTTGATAATTGAAAAACTAGATTTAGATTTTGTATCTGCAAATAATCCTGAAGGCACATCAATTGAAATTACCTTTGCAAGGCTCGCATTTATTGCATTTATAACTGCGGCAGGTAAATCAAGAATGGGTTTTGATAAACCAATCCCAAAAATGGCATCAATGATAACATCCTTTGAATGCAGGTTTGGAATATTTTCGTGCGAGTTAATTTCATGAATGCATTTATGTTGCAAGGCCTCAAGTTGATTTTTATTATTTAAAAAATCGGGAGAGGACTGTTTAGAATAATTGACAATATAAACATCCACTGTAAATCCATTATGAATTAAAAGCCTCGCAATAGCAAGTCCGTCGCCACCATTATTACCTAATCCACAAAACACTTTAAATGATTGAGTTGAGACGTAATGTTTTAAAATCCAATCGGTGCATTTTATGGCAGCTCGTTCCATTAAATCAATAGAAGTGATAGGCTCATGTAAAATAGTATGAGTATCTATGACTTTTATTTCTTGAGCAGTAAAAATAGGCATTAAATTGTGCATCACTTAAATGTATGAATTTTAATTTTAGAATGTTACAATTACCTTATGCTATTCAAATAATGATGTTTATTGACTTATAAAACGTGATTCGTGCGCCTTTTATTTTCTGATGTGAAACAACTCAGTTTCTTGATGGCGTGAGGCAATTATGATGTTAGTTTGTTGTGCGTGTTTTGTAAATAAATCTTTTACAATCATGGGGCAATTATTATCTTTTGATATATGCGATAAAATTACAAGACTCATAGATTCATGTTTGTGATTTATAAATAAATCTAATGCTTGTAAGTTGGATAAATGCCCTTTATTACTTTTAATGCGCTCTTTTAAGTGATACGGATAATGTCCTTCATGCAGTAATTGTTCATCATAGTTAGCTTCTAAAAATGCTGCATCACATTGTCTAAAATTTTCTTCAACATGATGACATACCGAACCAATATCAGTAAATACGCCAATCTTAATGCCATTACCTTCAACTATGAAACTATATGGATCAGCAGCATCATGTAGTTTAGGAAATGCCGTAATAATTAATTCGCCGATGGAAATAGGGTAATATTTAATAAAAGAATGAATCAACGCTCTCTCTAAAAATAATCGCGAATTGTTTAAAGTAGCATCAGTAATATAAACTGGTATTTGATATTTTTTAGAGAAGACTTGTACGCCTTTAATATGATCGCTATGTTCGTGAGATATAAATATGGCTTTCACTTTTTGAGGTGATAAATTTAAACGCTCCATTCTTTTTTCAACTTCACGACAAGATATTCCAACATCAACTAGAACCGCTTCTTTACTGTTTCCAATGTAGTAGCAATTTCCATTGCTTCCCGAGTTTAGTGAGGTAATAAATAGTGACATTGTTTTACAAAGAAACAGAAATTTAGACTATTAATTTTTTTAAGTTCTACACAAAATTAGGTTAGTCAAAATTGATTAAAAAAAAAGCCCTATCGAAGTAGAGCTTTTTATTTTTTAATTAACGTAGATTAAGCTGTAACCGCTTCTTCCATATAAGATTCAATTGGAAGGCAAGAGCAAACTAAGTTTCTATCACCATAAGCGCTATCAACTTTAGCAACACTTGGCCAGAATTTATTGTCACGAACCCAATTTAATGGATATGCCGCTTTTTGACGAGAGTATGGTTTAGTCCAGTTATCAGAAACAACTAATTTACAAGTATGAGGCGCATTTTTAATAATGTTATCTACCTTGTCAAATTTACCTTCTTCAATTTCTTTAATTTCTTTTCGAATAGAAATCATTGCTTCACAAAAACGATCTAACTCACCTTTGCTCTCACTTTCCGTAGGCTCTACCATTAAGGTATTTACTACAGGAAACGCAACTGTAGGCGCGTGAAAACCATAATCCATTAATCGCTTCGCTATATCAGCTACTTCAACACCTGTACTCATTTTAAATTCATTACAATCTAAAATCATTTCATGAGCACAGCGGCCGTTTTTACCGGTATATAATATTTTATAACTGTCTTGCAGTAATTCTTTCATGTAGTTAGCATTTAGAATAGCTATTTCTGTAGCTTTTTTCAAGCCATCAGCACCTAGCATTTTTATGTAACCATAAGAAATTAATAAAATTAATGCACTACCATAAGGTGCTGCTGAAACCGCTGTAATTGCATTATCCCCGCCTGTATTTACAATAGTATGAGAAGGTAAAAAGGGAACTAACTTTTCAACCACTCCAATTGGCCCCATTCCAGGTCCACCTCCACCATGAGGAATAGCAAATGTTTTATGTAAGTTTAAGTGACATACATCGGCACCAATATTACCTGGTGATGTTAAGCCAACTTGGGCATTCATATTTGCACCATCCATGTATACTAAACCACCATGATCATGAATTAAATCGGTAATTTCTTTAATTGCTTCTTCGTAAACACCGTGAGTGGATGGATAGGTAACCATTAAACATGATAAATTATCTTTGTGTAACTCTGCTTTTTCTTTTAAATCAGCAAAATCAATATTTCCTTTATCATCACATTTCGTTACAATAATTGTCATACCTGCCATAGCAGCACTTGCAGGATTTGTACCATGTGCGGATGAAGGGATTAAGGCAATATTGCGATGTGAATTTCCGTTTGCGATATGGTAAGCCCTGATAACCATTAAGCCTGTATATTCGCCTTGTGCTCCTGAATTTGGTTGGAAGCTCATACGGGCAAAACCCGTAATTTCAGATAAATCTTTGTTGAGTTGTTCAATTATTTCTGCATATCCTTGAGCCTGATTTACTGGCACAAATGGATGAATATTTGCAAACTCAGGCCATGTAATCGGCAATAATTCTGAGGCAGCATTTAATTTCATTGTACATGAGCCTAAAGCTATCATAGAATGAACTAAAGACAAATCTTTGTTTTCTAAGCGCTTGATGTAACGCATCATTTCGCTTTCGCTATGGTAGCTATTAAACACTGGGTGTGTTAAAAAATGAGATTGACGATTTAAGTTTGATGAAGAAATCACATAAGACTTATTTGGTTCAGCATGTAATACAATATTAAATACAGATAAAATATCCACTAAATCTTGCTGTTGAACAGTTTGGTCTATCGAAATACCAATATGCTTATCATCTACTTTTCTAAAATTAATTTCTTTTGCTTCAGCCGCTGCTATTATTTTATTTGCGTCACAAGCCACTATAACAGTATCAAAATATAATTTTGTTTTTACCTCAAATCCACTGTTTTTTAGAGCGCCGACTAAAGTGTTGGTAGTGTTATGAACGCCTTGCGCAATTGCTCTAATTCCGTCTTGTCCATGATACACGGCATACATACTTGCCATAATTGCTAATAAGGCTTGTGCTGTGCAAATATTAGAAGTTGCTTTATCACGCTTGATATGTTGTTCGCGAGTTTGTAAAGCCATTCTTAACGCTGGGTTTCCCTCTGCATCAACTGATACGCCAATAATACGACCTGGAATTGAACGTTTATAATCTTCTTTACAAGTAAAAAATGCGGCATGTGGTCCACCATACCCTAATGGAACACCAAAGCGCTGAGAGTTACCAACTACGCAATCTGCACCCCATTCACCTGGAGGAGTTAATAAAGCTAATGCTAACAAATCAGTTGCTACGACAACTTGAATTTCTTTTGCATGTGCCTCAGCAACAAAGGCTTTGTAATCTGTTACCTCACCATTCATATCGGGATATTGAATTAAAGCCCCGAAAAAAGAATCGTCTAATGATATTGTGTTGGCATCAGCAATAACTAATTCAATACCATAAGGCACCGCACGTGTTCTTACAACATCAATTGTTTGAGAAAATACAGTATTACTAATAAAAAATTTATTTCCACCATTTTTAATTTTGTCTTTACTACGGTTGCTATAAAACATGGCTAACGCTTCAGAAGCAGCTGTGGCTTCATCTAACAAAGATGCATTTGCAATAGGCATAGCCGTTAGATCCATAACCATAGTCTGAAAATTTAAAATGGCTTCTAATCGACCTTGTGCAATTTCAGCTTGATAAGGTGTGTAAGCAGTGTACCAACCTGGATTTTCTAAAACGTTTCGTTGAATAACGGCTGGTAATATATTATTGTAATATCCTAAACCTATATAAGAACGAAATGTTTTATTTTTTGCTCCTAAAGATTTTAAGTGTTTAGCATATTGATATTCAGTCATAGCTGGCGCAACATGCAAAGGTTGCGTTAAACGAATACCTGAAGGTACTGTTTGATTTATTAATTCATCGACCGATGCAACACCAATTTTGGCAAGCATTTGTTTAATTTCATTTTCGCGTGGACCGTTATGACGGTTAATAAATTGATCAGTTGTCATGTGTATATTTTAAGAGTTGCTAAATTTACGTATTTACTATATTATATGGTTTTGATTTTTTCAACAGGTGTTTAAAATGAGATTTAATTAGTGATGGTGATCCCTAAAATTTTATTAACCCTCATTTTTTGTATTTCTAATTTTTTGATAGATTCAAAAACATCACTATTTTCAAACGGGTCTGCAGTTTTTAATTGTTCTTTTATTGATAATATCATTGTGTTTAATCTACGAGCTTTTAAGCTAAATAGACGATGATCGATACCTTTTTTTAATAAATGAATTTCTAAAGGTACGTCAACGCCAAATTTTTGCCAACCATTACTTACAACATCTGTAAGTGACGCAATGTTTAAAGCAAATTGAGAAATAACTGGATTTTGATGATTTAAAAAAGAATTAGTAGTTGGAATTATGCCTTGTTCTAAGTGATGCTGACATTCATCCAACACCATTTGATACATAGGATTTATGAATTCTAATTTATCTCTCCAAAGTTCAAAAATAATAAATTCACAAACAGTTAATTGAATTGATTGCTGAACGTTATCAGTGTCTTCAGCTTCTACATTTATTAAAACATTTCCATATTGCATCATTAACTGCAATAAATCCTTTTCTTCATTATCTAAAACAACATCTTTTGGTTCTTCTTCAATTTGAACATCTTCGGTATAAATTTCATCTAAAGGGTAATTGCTTGAAGGTGCTTGATTTTTGTTTCCTTTTTTTCGAATGATTTTATTGATAGCAATGTGCAAAATTTGTTCACCAATATCCATGATTTTAGAACATTCTTTGACATAAACAGAACGATTTATAGCATCTGGAATGACGGCAATGCTTTCAACGATATCTTTAATTAATTCTGCTCTTTTTATCGGATCGTTTTCTGCTTCTTGATAAAGTAAACTTGTTTTAAAGGCAATGAAATCTTTACTGTTTGATTTTATAAATGCTTTAAACTCATCATTTGTTACTTTTTTACTATATGAATCTGGGTCATCTCCGTCTGGGAATAATAGCACCCGAACATTCATTCCTTCTTCTAAAATTAAGTCAATTCCTCTAAAACTTGCCTTTATTCCAGCTAAATCGCCATCATATAAAATGGTGATGTTTTTGGTAAAACGATGAATTAATTTTATTTGCTCAACCGTTAAAGATGTTCCACTTGATGCAACCACATTTTCAATTCCAGATTGATGCATGGAAATAACATCTGTATATCCTTCAACTAAAAAACAAGTGTCTTCTTGAATGATTGTTTTTTTTGCTTGAAACAAACCATAAAGTGTTTTGCTTTTATCGTAAATATCGGTTTGTGGAGAGTTTATGTATTTGGCTTGTTTTTTATCATTCGTTAAAATTCTACCACCGAAGCCAATTACTTTTCCTGTGATGTTATGAATAGGAAACATGACTCTTCCTGTATACCTATCAAATATATCTGTAACTGTTATTGGATTTCCATCAATATGATTATTTGATAAAATAGACATTCCTGTTTTGACTAAATATTCAGGCTTGTAACTATTTTTTACGGCTGTTTCCGAAAATTTTCGTCGTTCGTCAGAGCTATATCCTAATTGAAATTTATCAATTGTTGCTTGCGAAAACCCTCTTTCTGTAAAATATCCTAAGCCGATAGATCTTCCTAAATCATCATTCAATAATAAATCAGTGAAATATTTTTGCGCATATTGCATAACGATATACAAACTTTCTTTTTCGTTTTGCTGCGCTTTTTCTTCGTTGGTTACTTCTTTTTCAACGACTTCAATCCCATATTTATTTGCTAAATATTTTAATGCTTCTGGATATGATAAACTTTCATGATCCATGATAAAGTTAACAGCTGTGCCTGATTTGCTACAACCAAAACATTTGTAAATTCCTTTGGCAGGAGATACAGTGAATGATGGAGATTTTTCGCCGTGAAACGGACATAATCCTAATAAATTTGAACCACGTTTTTTTAACGTGATAAAATCACCAATAACATCCTCAACGCGAGCCGCATCAATAATTTTATCTATGGTAAATTTAGGAATCAAGGTAACTTATTTAACGATATAAATATACTCTCAAAATATGTATTTTAGAAAATTTATATAAAGCTATATTTGAGTCATTTAGCTTTATTTTTTTGCTGTTTATCTTATTCTATTCAATTGTTTACCATTTACATTTGCAACTAGGGGACATTTGAACAGTAGCTTTTGGCAATAAATTAGTGATATAGAGTTGTGTTTCATCACTAATTAAAATGTTTCGCAAATCGAGAACCTTGAGTGATTTTAAGTTCTTAAGTGTTGATGGATATTCACTAAAATCATTACTCCATAAATCTAACATTTCGAGGTTTTCTAAATTTCCAATTTGAGGAGGTAATGTTTCTATGTCGTTTTGGTTTAGGTTTAAGTATTTTAAATGAATTAGTTTTCCGATTGTTTTTGGTATAATTTTTAAACCTGTTTTACTACATGCTAAATATTGTAATTGATTAAATAACGCGATACTGTCTGGTAATTCTTCAATTTTATTTTTACTAATATCTAAGTACTGTAAGTTTTTAAATCTTAATATTTCCATCGGAAATGATTTCAAATGACTTTTTCTTAATACAAGCTTTATAACGGCATCAGGATTTTTCATGCCATCTTCGATAGATATGACGCTTGTTAACGTGTCAAGCGTAAGTGAATCTAGTAATTGCGCATGAGATGTTTTAAAAAGAAAACTAAAAAATAATATTAATACCAATTGACTGGAAGTAAGGGATTTTATTTTAAATAGTTTCGCAAGCAATTTTATCATTAGCTAATTGTTCTTTAAGTTCATCTAAGTTATTAAATTTTATTTCATTTCTTAAATGTTTGATAAATTCAATTTTAATGATTTGACCATAGATATCATTATTGAAGTTAAAAATATGCACTTCAATTTTCTGTAGCTCGTTACTGTCAGTTGTTGGATTATATCCGATATTGAGCATGCCTTTGTAAGTGGTGTTTTCAATTATCACATTAACAGAATAAACTCCATTTTTTGGCTTTATTTTATCTGGGTCATTTAAATAAATATTGGCCGTAGGGTAACCAATTGTTCTTCCTAATTGTTTTCCTTTTACAACTTCACCACGTATAAAAAACGAATAGCCTAGATAATTATTGGCTTCTTCAATATTTCCTAATTCAATAGCTTTTCTTATTCGTGTGCTGCTAATGTTTATTTGATTTATTTCTTCAGCAGAAATTTCTTCGACATTAAAATTGTAATTAGATGAGACTTGCTTTAATGAATTGATATCACCTTCTCTATTTGATCCAAAACGATGATCGTAACCAATAACAATAATTTTTGTATTTAGTTTTTTTGCAATTATTTCGGAAACGTACTCCTCTGCACTCAATTTAGAAAATGCTAAATCAAAAGGAAAAACGAGGACATTATCAATTCCAAATTGATTTAATAAATCACATTTTTCTTGTGTCGTGGTAATGAGTTTTAAATCGTGTTGTTCAGGAAATAAAATTTTTCGTGGATGCGGATCGAATGTAAATAAAAGCGTTTCGCCACCATGTTCTTTTTTTAGTCCGACCAATTTTTTTATGATTTTCTGATGACCTAAATGCACGCCATCAAAGGTTCCAATTGTAACAATCGTATTTTTTAAATTGACAATTTCGGATATGTTATGGTATACACGCACAGAGAGGTTAAATATACAATAAAACAGTTGATTTTAATTGATTTATCTAAAAATTCGCATTGCTTTTCCAAGACTTTTTTCATGTATTATGCGGGTTTTTGAATACTAGTTTGGCGGGCGCAAATAATACTAAAAAATTCATTAAATTTGTTTTTCATTATTAGGGAATCGTATGTTAGATAAAATAAATAGTCTTTTAGCCGAGATAGAAGAATTTTCAGCTAAAAGTAAAGAACACGTTGAAGAGTATCGAATTAAATGGTTGAGTAAAAAAGGCCAAGTTACTTCGTTGTTTGATGATTTTAAAACGGTTGCTCCAGAAATGAAAAGAGAAGTTGGTCAAAAATTGAATGAGCTTAAGATAAAAGCCCAAGATAAAATAAATGAATTGAATGAATCATTTGAAATGCAGAATGATATAGATGTTTCTACTCAATTTGATTTAACAACACCTTCTGACCCAAGTATCGTTTTGGGTTCTCGTCATCCCTTATCAATTGTGAAAAATCAGATTATTGATGTGTTTGCACGCATAGGATTCACTGTAAGTGATGGTAGAGAAATTGAAGATGATTGGCATAATTTTACAGCACTAAATACTCCCGAAAACCATCCTGCACGTGATATGCAAGATACGTTTTATGTTAATATTAATCCTGAAATGGTACTGCGTACTCAAACATCTTCGGTACAAGTGCATGTTATGGAAAATCAGCAGCCACCAATTAGGACCATTTCGCCAGGAAGAGTTTATCGTAATGAAGCCATTAGCGCTCGTGCACACTGCCAATTTCATCAGATTGAAGGATTGTACATTGATGAACATGTTTCGTTTGCAGATTTGAAACAAACTTTAAACTTTTTTGCGAAAGAATTATTTGGAACAGAAACCAAAATAAGAATGCGACCAAGTTATTTCCCATTTACAGAGCCAAGTGCAGAGGTGGATATTAGTTGTACGCTTTGTAAGGGTGACGGTTGCAATGTTTGTAAACACACTGGTTGGGTTGAAATTTTAGGTTGTGGCATGGTAGACCCTCAAGTGCTTGATAATTGTGGCATAGATAGTAAAAAATACACTGGCTTTGCTTTTGGTATGGGAATAGAAAGGATTACTATGTTGAAGTATCGCGTGAAAGATTTACGTTTATTTTTTGAGAATGATGTTCGTTTTCTAAATCAATTTTCAGGCGAATAACTAGTGAAAAATTCATTACGCAAAGAATCTCTTTTAACGATGCTTGAAAAAGAGCCACAAGACGTGTTTCTGAATTATGCATTAGCGATGGAATTTTTAAGTGAACATAATTTTTCTGCGGCCGAATCTCAGCTTCAAAAAACATTAAGCATAGAACCTGACTATTTACCTTGTTTTTATCAGTTAGGACAGGTACATGAAAAATTAAATCAGGATGTTTTAGCTATTCAGTTTTACAACAAAGGGATTGAATTGGCAAACAAGCAAGGAAATAAAAAAGCATTAGGTGAACTTAATGAAGCGCTTTGGTTGCTTCAAGATTAAAAAATAAGGACTTTTTGTTACTAGTGCTTAAATAAGGTCATTAATTTTTGATAGATGAGTCATCGCATCATCAATACTTTTTACACCTTCAATGGTTAGCCATAACTTTGCATTTGATTCTTTTAGTTGAGTTTGCTTATGGCTTTTTTGTACATATAACATCACCGCTTTAAACATGGGAGAGTTGTAATACTCGCTATCCTGTTTGCTTAAAAAATAACATAACATTTTCCCATTCTTCAAGGTCATTTTTTCAAACCCTAATTTCATAGCTGCCCAACGCATTTTTACAACATTAATTAGTTCGATGGCTTCATTTGGTATGGGCCCAAAACGGTCTCTGATTTTAAATTTAAAATTTTCTAATTCACTTTCATTAGTTACATTATCTAATTCTCTATACAGCAATAAACGCTCTGTTAAATTACTTACATAACTATCAGGAATGAGTAATTGTAAATCAGTATCAACAACCGTTTCTCTTACAAATTGACGAGAGAATTTAGACTTATCAGCATCAGCACTTTCTCCAGGTTCTATAATTTCTTGGTACCAATGTTCTTGTTTTAATTCTTCAATGGCTTCGTTTAATATTTTCATATAAGTATCAAAGCCCATGTCGTTTATAAATCCGCTTTGTTCACCGCCTAATAAATTTCCTGCTCCGCGAATATCTAAATCGCGCATGGCAATTTGAAAACCACTTCCTAAATCACTAAATTCTACTATTGCTGTCAATCTTTTTCGGGCTTCTGAACTTAAGCTAATAAATGGTGGTGTGAGTAAATAACAAAAGGCCTTTTTATTGCTTCGGCCCACGCGCCCGCGCATTTGATGCAAATCACTTAATCCAAAATTTTGCGAATCATTTATAATAATTGTATTTGCATTACTTATATCTAAACCAGATTCTATAATTGTTGTAGCCACTAAAACATCGTATTCTCCTTCTATAAAACTAAACATAACGTCTTCAAGCTTGTCGCCATCCATTTGTCCATGCCCAAAGGTAACTCTTGCTTCAGGAACTAATCGTTGAATGATTCCTGCGACTTCAGCAATATTTTGAACTTTGTTATGCACAAAATAAACTTGTCCACCTCGACTCATCTCGTAAGCTACTGCATCTCTTATAGCTTCTTCACTAAAAGACATTAACTCCGTATGAACTGGATAACGATTTGCTGGTGGCGTGCTTATGACAGATAAATCTCTTGCACCCATTAAACTAAATTGTAATGTTCTCGGAATGGGTGTTGCAGTTAATGTTAACGTGTCAACAGTTGTTTTAAATGTTTTTAATTTATCTTTTATACCAACTCCAAATTTTTGTTCTTCATCAATGATCAATAACCCCAAGTCTTTAAACTTAATATCTTTTCCAACAATTTTATGCGTACCGATTAAAATATCAATTTTACCTTCAGATGTTTGGTGTATAATTTCTTTAACTTCCTTGGCACTTCTGAAACGATTGATGTAACTGACATTACAAGGCAAATCTTTTAAGCGCTCACTAAAAGTTTTAAAATGTTGGTAAGCTAAAATAGTTGTTGGAACTAATATAGCAACTTGTTTACTATCGCACACAGCTTTAAATGCTGCACGAACAGCAATTTCTGTTTTCCCAAATCCAACATCACCGCACACCAATCTATCCATCGGATGCGGTTTTTCCATATCTCTTTTTACGTCAGCTGTTACTTTTATTTGATCGGGAGTGTCTTCGTATATAAAGGAAGCTTCTAATTCGTGTTGTAAATAATTATCTTGTGGATAACGGTGTCCGGCTTGCGCTTTTCGCTTGGCATATAATTTGATTAAATCGTACGCAACTTCCTTTACGTTTTTTTTTGTTTTCTGTTTTAATGTACTCCATGTTGTTGAACCAATTTTATCAATCCGAGGCACATTTCCTTCTTTGCCTGTGTATTTACTGATGCGGTGTAAACTATGAATGCTGACATATAAAAAATCATTATCCTTATAAACTAATTTTACGGCCTCTTGCTGTATGCCATTGGTTGTAATTTTTACAAGTCCGCCAAATCGACCAATGCCATGATCGATGTGAGTAACAAAATCACCTGGATTGAGCGATGAAATCTCTTTGAGCGTTAACGATTCAGAAGTTTTATAACGTGTTTCTTTGAGGTTAAATCGATGATAGCGTTCAAATACTTGGTGATCGGTATAACATGCTATTTTTAAATCATGATCAATAAATCCTTCATGTAAATTTATTTTGATGTGCTCTATTAACCCCTCAGTCGTTCTATGCTCTTTTGAAAGTAAGTCGTTAAAAATAGTATTTAAAC
>JBILCJ010000089.1:0-8702 GCA_044353195.1 Bacteroidia bacterium
AGCCAACGTTATTAACATCTACTTTAGTATCACAAACAAACGTATCCTGTAACGCTGGATCAAATGGTGCAGCAAGTGTAACCGCAGCAGGTGGCACAACAGCTTATACGTATGCATGGGCACCAACAGGTGGTTCATCAGCATCAGCAACAGGTTTGGTAGCTGGTAATTATACATGTACCATTACAGATGCTAAATCATGTGTGTCTACTAAAACAGTAGCTATTACTCAACCAGCTGTATTAGCAGCAACCACTACACAAACAAATATTGTTTGTAACGGTTTGAATACAGGAGCAGCTAGCGTTGCAACTACAGGTGGAACAACAGCTTATACCTATGCATGGGCACCAATAGGTGGAACAGCAGCAACAGCATCAGCTTTAGCAGCAGGTAACTACACTTGTACAATTACAGATGCAAATGCATGTACATTAGTTAAAACATTTGCATTAACAGAAGGATCAGCATTTACTATTTCAGGAAGCGCAACCAATACAGTGTTATGTAATGGTGTTTCAACTATATTAAATGGAGCAGGTGCATCAACGTATACTTGGACAGGAGGTGTTACAAACGGAACATCATTTGTACCAACAACGACAACAAGTTATTCTTTAACAGGAAAAAATGCAAGCAATTGTCCGGCATCTAATACAGTAGTCGTTACAGTAACAGTAAATCCAAACCCAACAGTAGTAGTTAACTCAGGATCTATCTGTTCAGGAAAATCATTTACGATGACACCAACTGGCGCTTCAACTTATGTGTATACAGGTGGTTCAGCAATAGTTAGTCCATCAACAAATTCATCTTACACGGTAACAGGAACCAGTGCGTTAGGTTGTACAAACACAGCAGTAGCAACAGTTACTGTTAATGCTAATCCAACAGTAGGGGTTACTTCAGGTTCTATTTGCAACGGAAGTTCATTTACGATGATTCCTTCTGGTGCATCAACCTATGTATACTCAAGTGGAGCAGCGGTAGTAAGTCCAACAACTAATACGTCTTATACCGTAACAGGTACAAGCGCAGTAGGCTGTACAAACACAGCTGTATCAAACGTAACAGTCAATGCTATACCAGCAGTAACAGTTAACTCAGGATCAATATGTACAGGTAAATCATTTACGATGACACCAACAGGCGCATCTACATATGTTTATACTGGAGGTTCAGCAATCGTTAGTCCAACAACAAATACGAACTATACCGTAACAGGAACAAGCGCAGGATGTTCAAATACAGCAGTTGCTTCAGTAACAGTAAACGCAAATCCAACAGTAGTTGTAAACTCTGGTTCTATTTGTAACGGAGAAACATTTACAATAACGCCAACTGGCGCATCCACGTATGTATATACAGGAGGTTCAGCAACGGTAAGTCCAACAACTAACACAAACTATACCGTAACAGGAACGAGTGCGGTAGGTTGTACAAACACAGCTGTATCAAACGTCACAGTGAATGCGAATCCAGTATTAACAGTTAACTCTGGCTCACTTTGCTCAGGAAACAACTTTACCTTTACACCAACAGGAGCAATTAGTTTTACTTATTCAAGTGGAAGTGCAGTGGTTACACCAACAGCAACAACAGATTACACCGTAACAGGTTCTAATGCTTTTGGATGTACAACGAGCAGTGTTAAAACTATCACAGTAAGTATTACACCAGTTATCAATGTAAGTTCAGGTGCCGTTTGTACAGGAGGTTCTTGGACGATTACACCAACAGGAGCTGCAACGTATACGTATTCGAGTGGTTCAGCGATAGTAACACCAACAGCTGCAACGACTGATTACACCGTGTCTGGTTCAAACATCGATGGTTGTCAAAGTTTAGCAGTGATTACCATTACAGTTAATCCAACCTTATTATTTAATCCTAATAGTGGGTCTGTTTGTATCGGTAGTAGTTATACTATCACACCAACAGGAGCAGTATCATATACATTCTCAAGTGGTTCAGCGATAGTAACACCAACAGCTAATACAACTTACACGATAGTAGCAGAAAATTCAGTAGGTTGTTTAGGAACTGATATCTGTACAATAGTTGTGAATCCATTACCAACTGTAACAGCAGCAACTGATTTTACATTAATATGTGTAGGTGAAGTAGCAACGTTAACAGCAGGTGGCGCAACAACGTATGTTTGGAATACAGGAGCAATAACTGCAACGACTGCAACAACACCTACAACCACTACAATTTATAACGTGAATGGAACTGATGTAAATGGTTGTGTGAATACAGCAAACGTAACAGTAAACGTGAATGACTGCGTTGGTATCCAACAATTGAGTTCAGCTAAATTAAATGTGAGTGTATATCCAAATCCAACAACTGGATTAGTTACCTTAGATTTAAATGCAGCAACACAAATTACAATCACCAATGCCTTAGGTCAAGTTATATTAACTGAAACAGTATTGGCAGGAAAACAAACGATTGATCTTAAAAACCAATACAATGGTTTATATTTTATGAACTTAAATCAAGATGGTAAACAACAAACTATCAAAGTGATTAAGAACTAAGCTTAAGAACTAATTAAAAACAAAAAAGCAGAAGAGAAATCTTCTGCTTTTTTTATGTTATTTACTTTAAGGGGCGGAAGCTGATTTCCGGTTTAGGCATTATATGTTTGCGTCAAAAAGGGAACAAAATGTCTCTAACGTGGCTATTTTAACTCATAATCATTCGTTTTTCATATTTCATTTGACATTTTGTCATTTTTACTGTATTGGTATAAACTTTGCCTAACATTGTTAGATAAAATTTATTTTCTTACCTACATAAAATAATAAGAAACGATGAACACAAAAACAACAACCGGAAAAATTAATGTACAAACAGAAAACATTTTCCCAATTATTAAAAAATTTCTTTATAGTGATAACGAAATATTTTTACGCGAATTGGTTAGTAACGCAACAGACGCTACTCAAAAATTAAAAGCCTTAACTTCAATGGGTGAAGCTAAAGGTGAATTAGGAGATTTAAAAATTGAAGTTGTTTTAGATAAAGAAGCTAAAACCATTACCATTAAAGATAAAGGTATTGGTATGACTAAAGACGAAATTGAAAAATACATCACTCAAATTGCCTTTAGTGGTGCGGAAGAATTCGTTCAAAAATACCAAGATAAAGTAGATAAAAATGTTGTGATTGGACATTTTGGTTTAGGCTTTTATTCAGCGTTTATGGTTGCCCAAAAAGTTGAAATTTTTTCTTTATCTTATAAAGAAGGTTCAAAGGCTGTGCGTTGGGAATGCGATGGAAGTCCTGAATACCAAATTGAAGAAGTTGATTCTAAAACGGAACGTGGAACGAACATTGTATTACATGTTGCAGAAGATAGTTTAGAGTTTTTAGAAACTCAAAAAATAGAAGGACTACTTAAAAAATATTGCAAATTTTTACCTGTTGAAATTGTTTTTGGAACTAAAAAAGAATGGATTCCAAATGGTGAAAAAGATGAAAAAGGAATTGAAAAAGAAACAGAAATTGATGTTGAAAATATCATCAATAATCCAAATCCA
This sequence comes from Bacteroidia bacterium, assembly GCA_044353195.1. Lineage (GTDB taxonomy): Bacteria > Bacteroidota > Bacteroidia > B-17B0 > Aurantibacillaceae > UBA4416. The sequence continues at coordinate 3,552 of JBILCJ010000089.1, forward strand.
GCTTGGATTCGTAAACCAATTGATTTAAAAGATGAAGATTATAAAGCGTTTTACCGCGAGTTATATCCCATGCAATTTGAAGAGCCTTTGTTTCATATTCATTTAAATGTGGATTATCCGTTTAACTTAACTGGTATTTTATATTTCCCTAAATTATCTAACAAATTTGAAGCGCCGAAAGACCGTATTCAATTATACAGCAATCAAGTTTTTGTTACTGATAACGTTGAAAACATTGTGCCTGATTTTTTAACGATGTTACGAGGTGTGATTGATAGTCCAGATATTCCTTTAAACGTAAGCCGTAGTTATTTACAAGCTGATAGCAACGTTAAAAAAATATCAGCGCACATCACTAAAAAGGTAGCTGATAAATTAGACGAATTATTTAAAAAAGATCGTCCTGATTTTGAAACGAAATGGGATGACATTAAAATATTTGTTCAGTACGGATTAATCAGTGATGAGAAATTTTACGAAAAAGCGTCTAAGTTTACTTTATTAAAAAACACAGAAGGAAAAGCATTTACGTTTGATGAATACGATGCACACGTTAAAGCAAACCAAACTGATAAGGATAGTAAATTAGTGTTTTTATATGCAACCAATGTAGACGAACAACATATTTACATTGATGCTGCAAAATCTCGTGGCTATGATGTATTGCTAATGGATTCTCCTTTAGATGCACATTTAATTAATAGTTTAGAAAGTAAATTAACGAATACACAATTTGTAAGAGTTGATAGTGATACGGTAGAAAAATTAATTAAAAAGGATGATGGCCAAGTCAGTAAATTAACGGAAGAAGACCAAACAAAATTAAAACCTGTGATTGAAGGAGTGGTTGCAAAAGAAAAATACACAGTTCAATTTGAAAGTTTAAGCGAAACAGATTCTCCGATGTTAATTACACGCCCTGAGTTCATGCGCCGTATGAAAGATATGCAAGCCATGGGTGGCGGAGGCGGCATGAATTTTTATGGTTCAATGCCTGATATGTATAATTTGGTAGTTAATTCAAATCATCCATTAATAAGCAAAATTTTAGCAGAAACAGATGCTACTAAACAAAGCCAATTGGCTAAGCAAGCAGCTGATTTAGCTTTATTAGCGCAAGGTTTATTAAAAGGCGAAGAACTAACTAAGTTCGTAAAACGCTCTGTTGAAATGATTAACTAATCATTAAACCATAATTAAATAAAAAGCCTTCCTTAATTATTTAAGGAAGGCTTTTTTATGATATTATTTTTTTTAATTGAGTATTAGAAAAATACTTTTATATTAATATGAGTATCAATGTGTGGTTTTGTAAAACTTACTCATTAATACAATGTGAGGCAAACTAATGCATGCCAAAAAAACAAAAGCAATAGCGGCAATCTCATGTTCAGAAAAAGAGTTAGTCAGCTTAGTTGTAAAAGTTAAAATGAGTAGTGCAAATGCGCCAAATGTAAATGGCAATGCTTTTTTAAACAGACCTAATGAGTTTAGTTTTAATTCATGTTTTAAATGATTCCAAGAATTGATGCTGTGGTGAAAAATAAAATACAATCCAAATGCAATTATTAAAGGCGTATAGCAGCCAACGAGGAGTGTAAATAGAATGGTAGTAATTCTATTTTTTTTAGTGCTAAAGCTATAAGCACTTAGTGCTAGTAATAGAATGATGCAGCCAATTTTTGTTGATAATAAAAATGTTGAGGTATTTGTAAAAGTTAATTGTACATGAATAATTTTCTGAATGATATCTATAGATTCTGGTGCATGGGAACACAGCAGAAAACTAAGTATACCAAAGCCTAATAAAGTAGCTTCAAAATAATCAGTGAATGAATGAATTTTTAAACCTTTGTGGTGAAGCTCAGATTCGCCAAAATGAAATGAAGAAAAAAGTATAAAAAGTAATAATGAAAAAATAGGGAAGTAATTCCAAATGATTAAATAACTCATTGCAATAGAAATGTAATACATTATAAATTTCATTAGATTAATTTCTTTGTTTTTTAAAGTGAGGTGGTCTAATGATCCATGAGGAATACCAACAAGTAAAAAGCCAATTAAGATTAATAGATAACTAAAGTTTACCGCCCATTCTGGATTGATTAAATGAATTATAAAGTATAGTGAACTACTCAAGATAAGCATGAAAAATCGAAAATAATTTTCTAGTTTCATGTAAACGAATAAACTTTTAATAAATGTAAGTATGGGTAATTTGACAAAAATATTTATGTCTTGAATCAATGTTGTTTTTTCATCTAAAAAAAGAAACACACTAGAAATATTTTTTTTTGTAAATAATTGCGTGAATATTTTTTTTCCTTCTGCTGGCCAATAGAGCAGTATAATGAGCAATAGTTTATCGTAGAATTTAAATCTGCTAGTTGACGTTAAATTGGTTTTATTGAATGTTTTATAGTCGTTTTTCTTAATCACCTCTGAGGTTAGGTTTGCAAATTCAAACATTTTTTTAAATCCATAACCCGTGCTTGGTTTTATTAAATTTGCACCCGAACCTGTATTTAATATGTTAGTATTTTGATTAGGATTATTTCGAAAACTGGTCATTGGAATACAACCAGTTTCAGTGTCCATTATAGAGTAATTCCCAATTTCTTGAGTTATATATTTATGGATTAATTTTTGTGCGTATTCTAATTCTATTTTATCTTTCCCAAACCGTGTTAATTCAACCAGTGCTTCATTTTCTGAAAACGGAAGTGTGTATACGAATTGTGTGTAATTATTTTGCTCAATATTAAAATTCATCATTTCAAATGAATCTTTATTAAATTTATGTTCCTCACATTTTATATGTAATCCATAGAATGATTGATGTAAATAAATATCTTGATGTGGTAACTTTTCTAATGAAGGCGGTCTGCTATCAAGAGCAAATTTTGTTTTGTATACATTACCAGATTTAGTGTTAATGCATTGAATGTTATTTTCTGCGTGAAATTCAAAAGCTGTGTCTCTAAATATATCGATTTGATAGGGCTTTAATGCTTCAAGGGTGTAATTGTATAAATCTAAACTTTTTATGTAATAATAAGGCTGTGACTCAATATCTTGTTCCTTATTGACGATTTTTACTTTTTTATACTGATAAGAAATGATTGGTTTTAAAGCAATGACAATGTCGTCTGTTGGTTTTGCCCAAAAACAAAATGTTTTGTCGTTTATGTTTTTATGTTCGGGTTCAATGATCCCAATTTTTTTTCCGTGTAATTGGTTATGTTTAATGAGGGATAATAAAATCAAACTATTGCTTGCTCCCAAACCAATGAATAAAAAATCATATGGTTCATCTTTTATGGGCTCGCAAATAGTTGAATTTGTATGCATCATATTGAAGTTGTTACTAAAAATTAGAGGCTTATATTATTTTAATATAAGCCTCTAATCATAAGATATTTAAAATATATTAATCTTCTGAGTTTCTACTTAAAGCATAGATAACTAAACCAAATCCAATTTTATTAATTGCATCAGCGATGTTATAAACGATATCCATTGCGTGTGATGCAGCAGCTGGGTCAGACACTAATTGGATTCCAAATAATCCACCTGGTGTTCCTAAGATATATCCTAAAGGATAAATCGCCCATCCTACTAAAACAAACCAACCTAATACTCTTGTTGCTTTTGCAACTTGAGGTCCTGCAGTTTGAGATAATTTTGCAACTTCTCCAAACCAAACTAGGTATGCGATGTAGAAGTAAGCAGCTCCTGAGATTACACCCCATAAAACGCTTTGATCTCTGTCAATTGTTTCTCCAAAGTAACCTGTTACTAACATTACTAATGAAGCGAAAATTAATTTCCATAATAAGCCAATTTTAGCTCCTGCTTTTTTAGTGATTAAATAAAATTCAACACACATTAAAGGAACAGTTAAAATCCAATCTACATATCTAAAAAATGTAGGTGAGTCTCCAGTTTCTAAGTTGTAACTTCTCATGTAGTAGTAATGAACTGCTGCAATAAAAGTAATTAATCCTGAAACGAGTACTGATGTTCTCCATTTAGCTGATGTGTTATTCAACTCAAAAAAGAAAAAGACTGATGCGGCCATCATTGCCATAGTACCAATAAAGAACGTGAATGCGACGTAGTTATCGCTTGCGATTTTTAAGTGTTCCATTTTATTTTGTTTTTAAATTTTCCTACTCTATTGGCTTTTCGGAATCCGCCTTTTGTGTAAACAAAAAATTCAAATAAATGTTTAAATAAATCTTCAATTTACATTAATCAAATTAGTTAGGATAAATTTAAAAAGCAAATTCTTTAATAAATGTTGGACATTAAGATTTCATGAAAGTTGATTTAAATGACTTTAAACATAAAAAAATAAAACTTCCGTCTATGTTTTTATTTTGTTAGTAGAAAATTTATTTTTAAAATAAAATGATTAAATGTTTATTGAATACTTAAATGGTAGGTTTTTAGTCGTTCATTAAAAAATGCCAACAGCTAGTTCTACCCAAGTAAATATTAGCATGAACATAATAAATAAGCAAATTAAGATCTTATATTTTCTTTTTGGTATGTTTCTAATTGCAGTTTCAATGAGTAAACCGAAGGTGAATAGTAAAATCCCGGCTATTATAAAATCAAACAAAGTCCAATTTACTTCATGTGTAAAGAACATTGCTGTAAATGGTATGAGTAATAGCAACGCTACAAGACTTATAATGAAAATTAATCTTTTGTTTTCTCGTCGCATAATTGGATAAATAGAGATGTTTATGTGTATTATTTTTTACACAAATTGGTTTTATCGCCAACATGCCTGATAAAACAAAAAGCATTATTTCTGCATGTCGGCAATTTGTTTTTCTAAAAACATAATGCCTTCTGTAAAACTTTTTGGATTGTAACCCAATTCTTTTTTCGCTTTATCGATAATGAAACCTGTGATTGGTGGGCGTTTGGCTGGTTGCTTAATATCAGCTGATTTTGATGGTTTAATTAAGGATGTATCCAGTTTATAATAGTCGGCCACTAAATGAGCCAACTCTAAAATGCTTAAAAAATCTTTACCAGAAATATTATAAATACCATGAGCATTTTTTTCAGCAATCAAAATGCAACCATCTGCTAAGTCTTCTGCAAGTGTTGGAGTTCTAAATTGATCATCCACTA
>JBILCJ010000090.1:0-8687 GCA_044353195.1 Bacteroidia bacterium
CTAATTTTGGTAAATATTTTTTCTTTTGCTCTTCACTACCGTAGGCATAAATAGGATACATCACTAACGAACTTTGAACAGACGCTGTTGAACGCAAACCACTATCGCCACGCTCTAACTCTTGCATAAGAATTCCGTAAGATATTTGATCCAATCCTGGTCCGCCATATTCAGCTGGAATGTATGGACCAAATGCTCCAATTTCAGCTAAACCTTTTATCCATTGTTTTGGAAACGTTGTTGTTTGACAAGCTTCTTCAACAATAGGTGTTACTTCTTTTTTTACCCACGCTCTTGCTGTATCTCTAATGAGTTTATGTTCATCGCTTAATAGTTCATCCATTAAGTAATAATCGTGTGCTTGAAAATTATCTGATGCCATGTTTGTTGTGTTTTAATTTTATTATTGTAACAATAGTTTCTCTATTTTGTTTTTCCCTCATCGATTTTATTTCATTTCAAAATTCAAATCAGTTATAGGATAAAGGACAAATATACTACTCTCCTATTTATAATTAAAATAATAGTAAATTTATTGCAAATTTTTATCAAAAAATCATGCGAATTGACATCATTACAGTTCACCCACCATTATTAGAAAGCCCTTTTAATCATAGCATTGTTAAACGTGCGGTTCAAAAACAATTAGTTGATATCAATATCATTGATTTAAGAGCTTATGGATTGCCCCCAAACAAAAAAATTGACGATTACGCATTTGGCGGTGGTGCTGGCATGGTGATGATGATTGAACCGATTGCAAATTGCATCAATGATTTAAAAAAAGAGAGAGTTTATGATGAAATCATCTATATGGCTCCAGATGGAGAACAATTAACACAAGCTCATTGCAATCAATTTTCAACTCTCAAAAATATCATTGTATTATGTGGGCATTATAAAGGCATTGACGAAAGGATTAGAGAACACATTGTTACCAAAGAAATTTCTATTGGTGATTATGTGTTAAGTGGTGGCGAACTGCCCGCAGCCGTTATGTGCGATGCCATTATTAGATTATTGCCAGGTGTTTTAAATGATGAAACTTCTGCACTTTCAGATTCGTTTCAAGATGGCTTAGTATCTCCTCCTACTTATACAAGGCCGGCAGATTACAATGGATGGACGGTGCCAGAGATATTATTAAGCGGACATAGTAAAAAAATTGATGAATGGAAGCACGAACAATCGATACTGAGAACAAAAATGAAAAGACCACATTTATAAAACCAACAGTTCACTGTTAATTATTACTTTCAATCATCACATTCTTTCTTATTTTAAAAAGTAACTTCGTTAAACAAAAATTAGCGAAACCGTGGCATCAACAACCTTATCCAAAAAAACACTATCATCGCAAATAACCGTTGTTATTAGTTTAGCATTGGTTTTATTTATGCTCGGACTTCTTGGTTTAATCGTTGTAAATGCAAGGCAACTTTCTAATCATATCAAAGAAAATGTAGGCTTTCAAATTGTTTTGAAAGATACAACAAGCCAGGTTGAATTGGATTTATTAAAACAAGAAATAAACTCTTCGCCATTCACCAAACAATCTGATTTTATTAGTAAGGATGTAGCTGCCAAAAAATTGCAAAAAGATTTAGGAGAAGACTTTATTACTTTTTTAGGATACAATCCCTTATTATCATCTATTGATGTGCGATTAAATTCTGATTATGCTAACATTGATAGCTTAGCTATTTTTGAAAAACAAATTTTACAAAAACATTTTGTAAAAGAAGTTATCTATCATAAAGACATGATTCATCAAGTAAATAGTAATGCAAAAATAATCAGTATTTATATTTTAGTTTTCAGTGGTTTATTGCTCATCATTGCCATTGCATTAATCAATAACACCATTCGTCTTTCTATTTACTCGAAACGCTTTTTAATTAGAACGATGTATTTAGTTGGAGCCACGCAGGGTTTTATTAGAACTCCCTTTATTTTAAAAGGTGTTCGACAAGGTTTGGTTGCAGGAATATTGGCAGGATTTTTACTAGCTGGTTTTTTATTCCTTAGCACATCTTACATTCCTGATTTGTTACAACTACAAAATCCAAACATGCTAGCTCTACTTTTTATTTGCATCATGATTTTAGGTATTTTGATTTCAGGTTTAAGTGCGGCTGTTTCTGTAAGAAAATACCTTCGTTTGAAAACGGATGACTTGTATTTTTAATACCTTACATTAATTCGTATTTACCATTTAAAACTTATTGCCACTATTTAAGAATAAACGAGTTTAAAGAATATAACTCAGTAAATTCCTGTTTGAACATTTTGTTTTGTAACTTCGCCATCTAAAAAAAGTAAATTAGTAAACGTGATAGATAAAAAAAAATACGAAGGTGATTTTGAAATGAAAGCAACAACCTTTCATGGATTGGAAGATGTGTTAGTAAATGAATTATTAAAACTAGGTGCAAAAAACATTGAACCATTTAAGCGTGGTGTTGCTTTTACAGGTGATAAAGGCTTTATGTATAAAGCTAATTTGTGTTTACGCACTGCTTTAAAAGTCTTGGTACCATTATTTTCGTTTCACGCAGATAATGAGCATGAACTGTACGATAACATCAAAAAGTTTGAATGGGAAAAATTACTAGATGCTGACGATACGATAGCTATCAACGCAACCGTTAATTCTGAAATTTTTAATCACTCCTTATATGTTTCTCAAAAAACAAAAGATGCAATCTGTGATCGTTTTGTAGATAAATTTTCTGTTCGCCCAGATGTTGATTTAGATAAACCAACCATTCGAATTTATGTTCACATCTTTAAAAATTTCGTGAATGTCAGTTTAGATAGCAGCGGAGATTCTTTATTTAAACGTGGTTACCGCGTTGATATCGATACAGCTCCAATGAAAGAAGTGTTGGCTGCAGGCATGGTATTATTATCAAACTGGCAACCACATTTACCATTAATTGATGGCATGTGCGGTTCAGGAACGTTGGGCATTGAAGCCGCTTTGTTTGCTAATAATATTCCTCCAGGCGTTTTTAGAGAAGAGTTTGGGTTTATGAAATGGCGTGATTATGATAAGGAATTATGGGATACGATTTACACCAGTAGTATCAATCGTATTAAAGACGATATGCCAAATATTATTTCATCAGACATTGAAATTGTTCCTTTAGAAATGGCAAAAAGAAATGGTGCTGTTGCAAAAGTAGATGATGTGATTCAATACGAACACATTTCATTTTTTGACTTAATGCCAACTAAACCGCATGGCACTATATTATTAAATCCTCCCTATGATGAGCGTATCAAAATGGAAGACACCAATGCGTTTTATAAACAAATAGGTGATAAACTTAAAAAAGATTTTGGCGGTTGGACCTGTTGGATTATCACATCTAACATGGAAGCCATGAAATGTATTGGTTTACACCCAAGTAAAAAAATGACTCTATTTAATGCCTCATTAGAATGTAAGTTATTAAAATACGAAATGTATTCAGGCTCGAAAAAAGAATCGAAACAAAGAAAAGAGGAAGTTTAATAAATCATTACCTTTTTACAAACACAAGGTTACAAATTCATTATCCCGTTGTTATTTATTGCTATAGTTAATTAAGCGAGTAACATCTTTTAGTAGTATTGATGTATCAAAAAAATACAAAATGAATACAACAGAAGTAATGATTGTTTTAAACAATGGCGTGAGAAAATACGGAACTATTTTAAATGACTATTTTACAGAAAGCTTACAATTTAGTGTAGGCACAGACTTAATATTAAATACAAAAATTCAACTAACTAACAGAGTAGAATACATTCCATTGAATGCGATACGCTCTATTGATCAATTTTTAAAATAATTTTTTATTAATATCGATTTTCACCGTAAAAATGTGAGAATAAAGAGATGTAGAAGTATTGCCAATATTTGTCATCGCGTAATCTAAAGCAAACACTTTATACTTTATGCCTATTCCAATATTGGGTTGTAACGTTGTTACATTTTTATTTAATACTGTTTTAGATTTTTGAATGTTACCAATACCACCTCTTACAAAAATAAATTTTTTGTATCCCAATTCTAAGCCTAATGCAGGTTCCATGCTCCACGTATTTGTCTTAATCACCGTATTACGTTTACCATCAAACGTATTAATTAAGTTTAATTCGCTGGCTATGGTTACTTTATCACTCCATGTCATCCAGGTTCTTGTTCCACCGAGAATTAAGCGCGGAACAGTTACCTCAATTGAATTACTTGGTATTTCATTTCCTGTGGCGTTAAACGTTGTTTTTACGTTATCCGACAGTGTATAACTCCACGCGTTAAACGTTCCGGTAATATCTCTTGCCATGGCGGCAAAACGCCATTTTTTATAATCATACATGGCGCCTACATCAATACCGAAACCCCAAGCTCCACCAAACTCACCTAACTTTCTGCGAATAATTTTTGCATTAGATCCAATTTTTATTCCGTTTAATTTAGGAATAGTTCGAGCATAGGATAATAATACGGCTGCATCAACTGCATTAAATGTTTTGATGCGAGAATAATCAATATTGCCATTCACATCAATTAACTCAGTTGTATTAGGAATATTATCAACACCAAAACGTATAAACGTTAATCCGGCAACACTATTACTATCAATGCGCTTCGATGCACCAATGAAATCATATTTAGCAATGCCAGCAAAATATTCTGCATGCATTAATCCTACTTGAAGTTTACTTGTTTGCATTAACAAACCTGCAGGATTCCAATAACCAGCAGTGACATCATTAACTGAAGCTACATTTGCATTAGCCATCGACAAAGCACGCGCTCCCACGCCGACGTTTAAAAACTCATTACTATACTTTGCAATTTGAGCAGTAGAGGTAATGGATATAATTAAAAATAAAAAAAGTAACTGTTTCATATAAAACTTAAATCAGGATAAAAATACAAAAAAAAGCCAAACACCTTAGCTTATTAAAAACGTGGATGACGCTTATTTATTGCGTTGATAAAAAGCCTATTTAACAGCGCATAGTTAGATTGAAAATATATTATATTTACACAACGTATGAAACTAAAACAACATATACCTAACGCTATTACTTGCTGTAATTTATTTTGTGGCTGTTTAGCCATTCTATCTGCCTTCGAAAATGATTTAATTCTTTCAGGCTATTTAGTTGGACTAGCTGCCATATTTGATTTTTTTGATGGTTTTGCTGCTAGATTACTACGAGTAACATCAGCCATCGGGAAAGATTTAGATAGCTTAGCAGATATGGTGACGTTTGGACTTGTGCCAGGTGTTGTGATGTACAAACTTCTTTCAAATAGTATAACAACATACAACTTGACTCATGAAAGTGTTATCCCAGTTGAACTAGCCATTAGTGCGTTTATCATCACTATTTTTTCCTCCATTCGATTAGCAAAATTCAATAATGACACACGTCAAACCAGCTCTTTCATTGGTGTGCCAACACCTGCTGTGGCGATGTTTATTTGTTCTCTTCCGTTCATCACTCATCAACCTATTACAACCCACTTATTCAATCCATTTTTATTGTTAGGAATTTCAATTCTATTCAGTTTTCTATTAATTTCCGAACTTCCGTTGTTTGCCTTAAAATTTAAAACATTTGGATGGAAAGGTAATCGCGTTAAATACGCGTTCTTAGCATTAAGCGCTTTGTTGATTATAACCCTAAATTATGCAGGCATATCAGCGATTATCATACTATACATCATAACTAGTATTATAACACACCTTTACTCAAAAAGGATATAAGTAATCCTTTTACAGAAATAAAATTTATTTTATTTAAACCATTTTTGATTACTAATCATCAAAGCTTCTTGAACTGTAATTCTAGAAGAACCATTATAAGCAGTTACAAATGCACCATTACAACCACTTTGTGTTATTTCATCTCTGCGCAATCGGGCTTGCTTGTAAGCATCAAAATTGCCTATCATGAATTTATGAAAACCATCATGCATATCACTTTTAATCGGTTCCTTCAACTGATACAGTGAAGCCAATTTATCAGCTGCTATTTTTGCTTTAAATGCACCTATTTGAACTAAAAAAGAAACACTCCCGTCAGTTTTTGAAATAACGGGCGTACTAGTTTCTATCTTAGCAGTTGAAGTTTCCAACTTCTTTACTTTCTTAGGTTCTATAGTTTGTTTTGCATTAATCAATTTGGAATCGACATTTGCAATCGTTGGCGTCGCAGTCAAATATGAAATAACCATACTCGGTAAACTTGTTTTTTTACTTTGATTTTTTTCAAGGTACGAAAACTCTCCTTTATCCAATACTACATCTAAAGACGTCGTCGGCATTTTTTCTAAAGCATAAGAAATTTTTAATTCTTCATCAGCAGGCAAAGTTACCCACACAAATTTCACTTTTCCATCTGCTACAGAAAATGAACTTCCATTTGTAGCAACGGACTTAGCTTTACATCCAACTGGTAATAAATCTTGGTACTTAGCAAAGCCAGTGATTGATCCTTTAGCAATAGTTACTTCAACAATAACTTCGTTAGGTTTTTTTCCATTGACATACGTTCGTTTACATACAATAGTAGAATTGGGTTCGATAGGATTATCCAATGAAGGTTTTTCTTTAGACTCAATAAAAACCTTAGTCAACAACGTATCTGGATTTTGTTTTTTGAGAGTATCTAAAACTATTTTTTTGATGGTATCAATTGGAGTAATAATTGGTTCTTCTGTTTCTCCCACAAAAATTTCGGCAGAGGGCATCGAAACTGCTACTTTTTTATTATTCAGAATATATGAAAATTTAGCTTCTAATTTTTTCGCACCTATAGTTTTAACAATAGCTGTTACTAAAAATTTAAGTTTCAAATCGCCCGTTGAATTTATTTTTTTCCACGTTATTGTAGCTACATTTTTTTTGAAGGCAAAAGCACCATTTCTACTTTCCATTTCCTTCACCAAAAAACCTTTAGGAACTTGAAATACTAATTTTGCAAAGCCATCCAACTTTGCTTCTTTAACAGTTATTTCAGCAACAAAATCATAACCAGGATTTACGCTTTTAGGAAAATTACCGACAACAGTTATAGCTGAATCGCCAAACAAGATGCTGAATAAAAAAACAACAAATGTATTGAATAGAATAATGAGTGGTTTGATCATAATTATATTTTAAGTTAAACGTAAGCAGATTAAAAAAAGAAAATGAATCATACAGATTGTGTATCTATTGTGTTCATGTATTAAAAATAAATCAAAAAAAGTAAGATAATGATTCGACCTCAGGTGTTTATAAACATTAGGTTGTTGGCAATGGTTCATTTAAGCAACAACAAGATTTTTGTCTATTTATAAATTATAGTTACTTTTAAAAGCCATGAGCAAAGCCTTACCATTGATAAACGGATTGTAACAAACGTAGACTGAAAAACATGGCATTTTAAAATCAAGCTATGACATCACATTATAATATCATCATTGTTGCAGGTGGAACAGGAACACGCATGCAATCCAACATTCCTAAACAATTTTTGGAAATAAAAGGAAAACCAATTATTATCCATACCATCGAAAAATTTTTAGAATTTGACGAATACATGCACGTCATTGTGTGTGTTCATAAAGATTATATAACCGATGCTAATTTTATGTTAGCAGAATATTTTCCGGGCAAAGACATACAGATTGTGGTTGGTGGAGATACACGATTTCAATCGGTAAAAAATGGATTAAACGTCATCAAAAATCCAAATGACATTGTTGGCATTCATGATGCAGCTCGCCCTTTTGTGTCTCATCAAACCATACAAACGTGTTTTGAAACCGCTTCAAAAAAAGGAAATGCCATTCCTGTAATTGACGTGGCGGAAAGTATCAGACTTGTAACCAATGGCATTAATAAAGCAGTTAGTAGAGATGATTATAAAGTAGTGCAAACACCTCAATGTTTTTTAGTATCATTAATACAAAAAGCGTTTGAGCAACCGTTCTCACCTTTTTTTACCGATGATGCAACAGTGCTTGAAGGAATTGATGAACCCATTTATTTAGTAGGAGGGAATACTGAAAATATAAAAATTACAACACCTAGTGATTTAAAATACGCTGAAATTTATTTATAATGACTACCGAAGATATAGCTTATGCTTTTGAAATAACTTCCAAACTAATGGAGTTGCACAACGAAAATTCGTTTAAAGTAAAAGCGATGGCAAGTGCAGCTTACAGACTTAGTAAAACGCGCATCGATTTAAACAATAAATCCATTGAAGAACTTACTCAAATTGAAGGAATAAGTAAAAGTTTAGCCGAAAAAATAATTGACCTACATGAGCGTAGCACAACAAAAGAATTAGAAGAACTTTTAGCGAAAACACCACAAGGTGTAATTGAAATGCTTGGCATTAAAGGAATTGGTCCAAAAAAAGTAAGGCAATTATGGTTAGAATTAAATTTAGAAAGTGTTACGGAATTACTCTATGCGTGTCATGAAAACAGGTTATTGGAATTAAAAGGCTTTGGTGAAAAAACACAGCAAACCATTATTCAAAACATTGAATTTAAAAAAAGTAACGCTGGTAAATTTCATTTTTCTTATGCCGAAAAAATTGCTAAACCTATTATTGAAGCTCTTTTAAAACTTAGTGATTACGTTTCGTTAACAGGCGCTATGCATAGAAAGTGTGAAGTAATT
>JBILCJ010000152.1:0-5746 GCA_044353195.1 Bacteroidia bacterium
TCGAATCTTTAGCAACTTGGCCTGATACAAACAATAAATTGCCTGAGGCAGGAACCATGTTAGCGTGACTATAAGGACCAATTGGTTTTGGTGCATGTTCTGATGTGATAACTGTTTTCATAGGATATGTATTTTTTTGTTTTTAAAAATACGAACTTATTTATGATTTTTCATGAAGGATTGAAACGAAATGCCAGACCTGTTAGAAAGCTATTGCTAGGCAAGGCGAATACCCAAATATATTAACACATCAAGAAATTCTTTAGTATGTTTGTGGTATGCAAATAAACGATGTGATACTAGAAATTAAGAATTTAAAAAATAGTTCAGTGCATAAATCTGCTTTAGATATTTTTAGATTATTGGACACAAACAAAACGTTATTTGTAGATAAAATGGAAATTGATAATTTTAGTCATTTACTAAAAGGCTTTGAGCAATTGAGTTATGCTAACCCTAAAGAATACGCTACCACGAGTTACCAGAGAGATTATCAAACACATTACGATTTATTAGTATTTTATTTAAGTAAAATAGTTTAATTGATAAGGGAAGTTTGAAATAGGGCTAAAGGTTAAATTTTGTTACCTTTGCACTATGAAATTTGAAGAGTATCATATCATTCCCGAATTAAAGCAAAGTTTGCAAGAGTTAGGATTTAAACGTCCGACTGATATTCAGTTTAAAGCAATCCCTAATATTTTAAATGGAGAAGATGTTTTAGCGATTGCACAAACAGGTACTGGTAAAACAGCAGCCTTTGCCATTCCAATTATTCATTTAATTTCTAAATCAGGCACAAGACAAGGTGTACAAGCGATTGTGATGGTTCCAACACATGAATTAGCTATACAAATTACAGATGTGTTTGATAAATTAGGAAAATATACAGATGTTAAAACACTTGGTATATATGGAGGTGTGGAGCAAGATCCTCAAATCAAACAATTGCACGAAGGTGTAGATATTGTGATTGCAACACCAGGAAGAGTGTTTGATTTAGTTAATCAAGGTTATTTGGTTTTGAGAGATATTAAAGTGTTGGTGTTGGATGAAGCTGATTTAATGCTGGATTTAGGTTTTTATAAAGACATTGAAGACTTAATAAAATATTTACCGCGCCAAAGACAAACTCTTTTTTTCTCAGCAACTATCAATGAAAAAATAAAAAAACTGGCGTATTCAATTGTGAAAAATGCCATTCGTATTCAAATTTCGCCTAAAGATCCTGTTTCTAAAAACGTAACGCATTCGGTTATGTTTGTGAGTATGGATGATAAGCGTTTCTTTTTAGAACGCATCGTTCATGAAAATCATGAAAGTAGAATTTTAGTGTTTGTGAGAACGAAAGTGCGTGCCGAACGTGTGTTTGAAGCGATGAATAGAGTAGGGATTAAAACTCAAACGATGCACGGTGGCAAAGATCAAGAAAGTAGAATGGGAGTGATGAACGAATTTAAAAATGGCACATTCAATGTTTTAGTAGCTACAGATATTAGTGCGCGTGGAGTTGATATTGCCAATGTAGATTATGTGATCAACTATGATTTACCTGAAGTTGCTGAAAATTATGTGCATCGCGTTGGTAGAACAGGACGCGGAAATAATAAAGGAGTGGCCGTTTCGTTTTGTAGTCCAGAAGAAAAAAATGTGTTGCAAGAAATTGAAACATTTATGGATAAAAAAATCAATGTGTTGGAAGTTGATAAAGCAGATTATTCAGAAACATTAGCCCTAACGGAAGATGTAAATGATAATTGGAAAAAATTAATTGCTGACGCAGAAAAAGAAAACCAAGTTTACCAAGCTAAAAAGAAGAAGAAAAAATAATTGAATTTTAAAATACATACATGAAAGTAGATAAATATATAGGTTTAAATGGATTTACATCTCGTCGTAAGGCCTATGATATGATTGAGAATAAACGAATTTTAGTAAATGGTAAATTAGCAAACTTTAGTACAAAAATAAAAGAGGGCGACGAAATTTTAATTGATGGTGTTCCATTAACTCAAAAAGAATTTATTCCAACGTATATTGTTTACAATAAACCAAAAGGTATTGAATGTACGAGTGAAAAAATAGAAAACAATATCATTGATGCCATTGGACATGCACAAAGTATTTATCCTGTTGGCCGATTAGATAAAGAATCAGAAGGTTTAATTTTATTAACGAACCATGCAGAAATAATTAATAAGATTGGTAATTCTAAATTCGGACACGAAAAAGAATATATTGTTACTCTAAATTTACCAGTGAGAACGCAGTTTTTAAAAGAAATATCTGAAGGCATCAATATACAAGGCGACTTAACTAAACCTTGTAAAGTAAGTCGCGAACCAAACGCCAAACGTATTTTTAGAATTACCCTAACACAAGGATTAAATCGCCAAATACGACGTATGTGTAATGCGTATGATTACCAAGTGATTAAATTACAACGAGTTCGTGTGATGAATATTAAATTAGATAAACTGAAAATAGGTGAATGGAGAGATTTAACTGAACTTGAATTAGAGGAATTAATGGGACAGCTCATGTAAACAATAAAATTTTTAATTTCATATGAAGTTATTTTTTATATTTTTTAATCTGTTTGTTTTTGAGTATGTTCTCTCATCTCAAAATTACATTGATGTTTTGAAGGTGAATTTAAATTCAACACCTGATGCTGTGTTTGATTCTAGTGAATCTAAAACTCGAGTGAAGGAACAGTTTTTAGATTTAACAACACCTATAAAGTTAAATGATAAATGGTCTGTCATTACGGGTTGTATTTATGAATCAATTCAAACTAAACTATTTGCTGATGAATCTGAAAAAACGTTTGGCTCTATAACACTAAAATTAGGCATTAATAAAGCAGTTAACGATAAATATGCAATTACTATTGTTCTTCTTCCAAAAATAGCATCTAATTATAAGAGCATAGATCATAAAGATTTTCAATTTGGAACGCTTTCGTTATTGAAGTATAAAAAAAGTAAACAATTGAGTTACAAGTTTGGTTTTTATCAAAACTTTGAATTATTTGGACCTCTGTTTGTTCCTATGTTTGGGTTTTATTATTTAAGTCCAAATAAAAAATTAGAAGCGAATGTTTTTTTACCATTACAACTTGATGTGAATTACAAATTATCACATCGTATTTTTGGAGGAATCAATTTTAATGGCTTAATAAGAACGTATCATCTTACAGATATCAATTCGAGTTATAAAAGCAGCTATTTGAAACGTTCTACAAATGATATATATACTTATTTAAAAATGAATGTAACAAAAAATTGTAGTTTTCAAGCAAAGGTAGGTTACACAATGGCAAGAAAATTTGTTGTGTATGGCGACGGTGATAGAATAGCTTTTGCCTTACCTGCCACCTATATTGGAGATCATCGAACACCTTTAAATACAAAGTTCTCCAACGGGTTATTATTTCAAATTAGTTTTCTATATAGAATCCACTTGTTAGATTAGCAGATATATTCTCATAGTTAGTTAAACTATTTTCATTAAAATGATGAATTGTTTAATAGCTCATCATTTTCTTTTACAAAAAATCCACGTTCAGTGTGGTTCATAAAATGAATCATAGCGATAGCAACTTGCACATCATAAATAGCTCTGTATTTTTTAGGAATTAAAAATGAAAGTGTAATCATGAAAAATTTCCCAATGAGTTCGCCGAATCTAAATTCTTTACGATTCCCTAAAAGTAATGAAGGACGAATGACATAGGTAGAATCAAAACCAATCGCTTTAATGGCTTCTTCCATTTCTCCTTTTGTTTTATTATAAAATATGTTAGACTGTTTATCTGCGCCCATTGAAGAAACGACCGCAAAATGATTGATTCCATTGCCTTTTGAAGCCTTTGCAACATTCACAACATAATCTAAATCTACCTTACGAAATGCTTCTTTGCTACCCGCTGTTTTTATAGTTGTGCCTAAACAACAAAATAAATCATCACCTTTTAAGAGTGTGTTATCAATTGCATCATAATTAAAAATGTGTTGCTTTAATTTGGGATGGTTAATGTTTAAAGGTTTTCTAACTAAAATAATGACTGTTGAATAGGTATCATTTTTTAATAAGTGTTCAGTTACTTTTTTTCCAATTAATCCAGTTGCTCCTAATACGATGGCTGTTTTCATTTTTAATTATTTTGATTAGGTTCGATGTAAAATAGTGTTTTAATCTTTTGAGCTTCGCAAGCTCAGCTTTCAAAAGGATTTCCACTTCAATCCTTAACGCGAAATCTATGTCAACATTTCCAAAAACTCATATTCGTTAATTAATTTTACACCAAGCGATTCAGCTTTTTTTAGTTTTTCTGGACCCATATTATCGCCCGCTAAAATAAAACTTGTTTTTTTTGAAATAGAACTTGAGTTTTTTCCGCCATGTAATTCAATCATTTCTTTGTATTGTTCGCGGCTGTATTTTTCAAAAACACCACTAATCACAAATATTAAATCTTTTAATTTTTCTGTTCCGCCTTGTTGCTGTTCATCAGTTAATTCAAATTGTAAACCAGCGTGTATCAGTTTTTTTATAATGTTTTTGTTTGCTTCATTCTCAAAATAATTGGCAATACTAATGGCAATGATGTCTCCAACTTCATCAATGTCTAATAATTCTTCCTTGGTTAAGGTGATTAATTTTTCTAATGATTTTACTTTTTTAGCAATTTTTTTAGCCGTTGTTTCGCCAACGTGTCTAATGCCAATGGCGTATAACACACGTTCAAACGGAATGTTTTTACTTGCTTCAATACCTTCCATTAAATTATTCGCCGATTTTTCTGCCATGCGTTCTAATGGCAATACCTGTTCTTTTTTTAAATCATATAAATCAGCTATTGTTTTTACTAAGCCAGCTTTGTATAACTGTACAATGGTTTCTCCGCCCAAACTATCAATGTTCATGGCTTTGCGCGATACAAAATGCTCGATGCGGCCAATAACTTGTGGTGGACATTCATTTTCATTTGGACAAAAATGATTGGCTTCTCCTTCATCTCTTTTTAACTCAGTATTACATTCTGGGCAATGTGTAATGTAATGTGTTGCTTCCGTGTTAGGTTGACGTTTTGTTAAATCAACCCCAATTATTTTTGGAATAATTTCGCCACCTTTTTCTACAAACACAAAATCACCTACGCGTACATCTAATTTTTCAATGATATCAGCATTATGTAAAGATGCTCGTTTTACCGTTGTTCCGCCTAATGCAACTGGTTGTAAATTGGCTACTGGTGTTATTGCACCTGTTCGTCCAACTTGATAAGCAATGCTTAATAATTGAGTGCTTACTTGTTCCGCTTTAAATTTGTATGCAATAGCCCATCTTGGCGATTTGGCTGTAAAACCAAGGTTTTGTTGTTGGTTATAATTATTTACTTTAATCACAATGCCATCAATATCATAAGGTAATTGGTCCCGTTGTTTGTTCCAATAATTTATAAAATCAATCACTTCGTTAATGCCATTGCATAATTTCGCATCATCCGAAATTTTAAATCCCCATGTTTTTGCGGATTGCATGTTTTCAAAATGAGATTGATGGGGCAAATTTTCTCCTAACAAATAATATAAAAAACAATCTAATTTGCGTTTGGCTACATGTGCCGAATCTTGCATTTTCATGGAGCCTGAAGCAGCATTGCGAGGATTAGCAAGCAAGGCGTCGCCAAGTTCTTCACGCTCTTTATTCAATAAATCAAACACAGGGCGAGGCATAA
>JBILCJ010000241.1:0-2840 GCA_044353195.1 Bacteroidia bacterium
ATTTAGTTTTAAAGGTATCGATTTAATTGTTTTTACGTTTGTTGTTACATCATCACCTTGCACACCATCGCCACGAGTAATGGCTTGTTTTAATAGGCCGTTTTCATAAATTAAACTAATTGATAACCCATCAAATTTTAATTCACAAACGTATTCTATTTGCTCATCAAATAATCCGTTGGAAACGATGCCTAATCCTTCACGAACCTTTCTATCAAAATCAATTAAATCTTCTTGATTATAACTATTATTCAACGATAACATGGCATAGTGATGTTTAACACTTGCAAATGATTTTGTTATTTGCCCACCAACACGTTGACTTGGAGAATTTACAGAAAGTAATTCAGGGAATTGTTTTTCTAATTGTATTAATTGTTCTAATAATATATCAAATTCAAAATCGCTAATAGTTGGTTGATCTAATATATAATAGTAATAATTGTGCTGTTCTATTTCTGTAGAAAGGAGATCTATTTTATGTTTCGCTTCAGTTGGTGTCATATTACAGTTGTAAAAGGTTAACAAATTTGTTATTTTTAATATAAATTACATAGTAAATTTGTAAGCAGAAATTAACATCTTGAAAAAGCAATTACATACATTCATTTTTACGCTCATCGTTTTCACGTATGTGTTTTCTGTTGTGGGTATAAAAATTGTAGCGCATTACTGTGGAGGCGAATTAGAGAAAGTTGCTTTATTTTCAAAACCAACATCTTGTTGTGGTGAGGACGAAGATACAGAAATGACAGAGGAAGATGGTTGTTGTAAAAATGACTCTGAGCATGTGGCTTACAAAACGGATTTTACTTTTTTTACATTTATTTCAGATTGTAAAGCGTCAATTACTGATTTGTTTTTTATTCAAATAAATAATGAACAGTCTACTTTAGCAACTATTTCGCATTTGATTGAGTTAATCGCTAAACGTGATCATCCACCTAATTTGGTTCAGCATCATATTGTTTCAACCAGTAATTTAAGAATTTGATATTTTATTTTGTCAATTTATTGACTTAATAATTTATTAAAATAAAACAATTCTTAAATTTAAAAGCCATGAAAACACTATTCATAATCATTTCTATTTTTATTTCAATTCTAGCTAAATCTCAAACTGGGATAATAACGCAAACTATTTCTGTAAAAGGAAATTGTGACGATTGCAAGGAACGCATTGAAAACGCTGCTGATATTAAAGGCGTAAAAACGAGTCATTGGAACAAACAGGATAAAACCTTAACGGTAACATTTAACTCTGCCAAAGTGAGTTTAGAACAAATTGAAAAAGCCATTGCAAATGCGGGGCATTCAACCATTAGTCAAAAAGCGAATCCAAAAGCATATCAGAAATTACCTGATTGCTGCAAGTACGATGATGGAATTTGTAAGGAGAAAAAATAATGAGAACGTTAGTTTTTGTTGCAATTGCGTGTGTATACTCTTTAGAAAACTCTGCTCAAATAAAAGGCCGTATTTTAGAAATCAGCTCTAAACATGATACCTCAGTTGTAGTTGGCGCTATGCTGTTTTGGAAGAACACACAACGAGTATCAACCACCAATGAAAATGGATTTTTTTCTATTAATTCAATCTCAACCGAAAAACAGTTGATTGTAAATGCGATGGGATATAAATCTGAAACGATTCTTATTTCTGATACATCTAAATTTATAACACTAATCTTGAAAAGTGGTTTAGAGTTAAATGAGGTTCAAATTATTTATGAATCAAGTGGAACAGACATTTCTTATTTGAATCCAATTAAGATTGAAACACTTGGTGAGCGTTCGTTAATGAAAGCAGCTTGTTGCAATCTTTCCGAAAGTTTTGAAACAAATCCAAGTGTGGATGTCAATTTTGCGGATGCAATTACAGGAACGAAACAAATTCAACTACTTGGATTATCCGGTCAATACGCTCAAATTACAAAAGAAAACATGCCTTATTTAAGAGGCTTAGCAAGTGGTTATGGATTAAGTTTTATTCCAGGCACATGGATTCAATCCATTCAATTAAGTAAAGGTGCAGGTTCTGTTGTCAATGGTTATGAAAGTTTCACTGGGCAAATTAATACGGAATTACAAAGTCCAGAAACATCCGATAAATTAAATTTCAATACATATGTCAATCAAAATGCCCGTAACGAATATAACTTAAATGTAAAACACCGTTTCAACGAAAAATTTTCTGCAGGTATTTTATCACACGCTAGTTTTAATCCTTTAGTTGAAGATATGAATCATGATGGTTTTGCTGATATTCCAATTGGCAAACAATATAACATTATGAATAAATATAGTTACAATACTAGTAAAGGTTTTGAAGCTCAATTCGGAGGTTCTTATTTACAAGATAGTAGAACAGGAGGACAATTTTCATCAACTGTAAAATCAGATTCTTTAGCTTTATATAAAATTTCTATTGAAAATAAAAAGTGGGAAGTGTTTAGTAAAACTGGTTTTGTTTTTAAAAAGAAACCAGCCACAAGTATGGGTTTGCAATTATCGTATCTAAACCATGATCAAAAAAATACTTACGGTTTAAATGCCTATAACGGTTTGCAAACTACCTTCTATGCTAATTATATCTTTCAAAGTTTTATTAAAACAACAGATAACACTTACAAAATTGGAGCTAGTTTTATGAATGATAAAACAAATGAGACTTATAAGTTATTTCAGTATAAGAGAGAGGAGCGAGTTGGCGGTGCATTTGCTGAATTTGCTCATAACAATGGTGAGAAATTTAATGTGGTGGCTGGTTTACGTGCAGATTTTCATAATTATTATGGTTTATTTTTTACACCACGTTTGCATTTGCGTTATGCCTTAAAT
>JBILCJ010000092.1:0-8466 GCA_044353195.1 Bacteroidia bacterium
TTTGTTGAACCATAAATAATGAATTACTTTCTGTACTCACTTTAATATTGGCTCCTGAATTTAAAATACTTTCATTAATAATTTTTACTCTTCCTAAAGTATAATCAACTGTATAATCTACGTTTTCAGTTAAAGCTTGTCCATTAGCAGTAACCTGCACTGCCCCTTGAGGTATGTTTAATGCATTTAACGAAATTTCAGAACCACCTGCAGATTTGTAAGAACCCTTTATTTTATATCTATTTTTTTCAGGTAACTGCTGTGCTATTGTTCTTGTAGAATCATATAATTCTTGAAAAATGTATTTATTGGCTGTTGGAAAATCAGATGATTTGAATTTTGATCTCAAATTTTCACCAAATGGTTCTTTTGTTGAAAGGTAAATCCGCCCATTATTAGGATTGATTGTATAATCTTTAATGAAGTCAAAAACACCATCAGCTCTTAAATCTCCGTTTACACTTAACTTGTCTAAATTCATCACTTGGACTAATAATTGCCCATTTAAATCACCAAAAGGAATATAAGGTATGTCGACACCTGTTTCAATATTATTATAATAAATATCACATTTAAAATCCGTTTGATTTAAATTATAAGCACCTAAAGAGTACACATTTTTCATCATTAAATCCCAATTTGAAAAGCGTGGATTAGTGATTGAACCGCTTTTTAATAACTTTAAATAAAGTGGTCCACTCGAAAATTGATCACTGAATTCACCTACTTGATACACTTTTCCATTATAAGTATATTGGTAAGCTACGGCAATAGTTTGATCGTTATTAATACTTTGATTGATAGATAAGAATCCTAAACGTGGGTTAAATGTAAATTCTGAAGCATTTAATCGACGAGCATTTGATATATATTCGAAATCTCTTGCTGATTGCATGAATTTTCCACCATCGTTGCAACTGTTGTATAAACTTCCAACAGCACTAGACAATGATGAATTAATGTTAGATGCATTAGCGTTGGTACGAGGCGGCATGATGGCAGAACCTGAAAACGTATCTGTTAACATATAATATAGATTATTTGCTCCATTGTGCGGCTGAACGCCAGAACTATCTACAATGTTATATGTTGGTGCACAGGTTGATGAACTCAATGATGGATTCACATGTGAAATATCTTCACCTAAATCTGAAAAACCAACGATGCTACGCACCTGCTCAGTTCCACCTGTTTGGTTTGTGATGTAAACCTCCATTTTTGTTATAATTACTGGCGTGTTTACAACTGGTAACGATTGCATCCATTGGTCATAATTATCTCTAAAATAATGACCTAAAAAATAATGTTTATTCACTTCGTAATTATCTGCGCTTACGTTGAAGTACTGTGTTTGTGCTCCTCCTTGGACTGAAACTTCTTGTTTTTTACCTCTTTGTTGTGAAAATAAAATCGTAGAAGTTAATCTACCAAATTGTAATTGTGTTTTAACACCAAACAAACTTTGACTACCAGTAATTAAAGTACTGTTTAAAGGCATGCTAACATTTCCAGCCTCAATTTTTTTTATGATTTCATCTTCATAGCCCGTATATTCTAATTTCATTTGATTTTCCCAATCAAATGAGGCTTCTGTGTTATAATTGGTTGAAATCCTTAATTTATCACCAATTTTACCAATTAAATTCAATTGAATTCTCATGTTAAAATCGAAATTGGTAACTTTTTGCTGTCTTTGAGGAATAATTGGATTTAAGGTTTTATTCCTATTTAGAGCAAAAATTAATTCTGCTGTACCTGTAGGCTTGATATCAACAGTATTTCCTCCAAAAATACGATCAAATATTTCACTATTAATTTGAAGCTTAGGAATTACTCCTTTTTTTGTTTGATTTTGTAAATCTTCTGCTTTAATTTTTGTTTTCCAATGATCTTTTACAGCTTGTTTAAATAATTGATCTTGGTAATCAGAAAATTCAACATATGTTTCTGGACGAAAATCCATTTCCCCAATTTTTTGAGTAATATCATAATTCCCTGTTGTTGTATTATAAGTGGTTTCTGTTTTTATATTTGAAGGATTACCAAGGTAAAGCCCACTTTTATCATCGTAAATTGGTTGACTGCCATTGTTGTCATTAAATGGATAGTGTAAGTCATCTTTTGTAACTATTGGAGAATCAAGAGTTAAGAAAATATTTTTTTGATTATAATGAGGTTTGCTAAGTGGCGCATGTTTAGCTTTGGAACCAACAACAACACTCATCAAGGCTAATGAAGTAGAGCTTACGATAAAAAATTTTACAACACCTTTAACCACAGTTATTTACTACATATTTTTTAAAGCTGATTTAATCAGCTGTTCAACATTTTCAGTACTTACACCTTGCTGTTTTATTGCTTTTTCAATGGCCTTTTCAGCAGCCATTTTTTGAAAACCAAGGGTAACTAAAGCCATTAACGCTTCATCTTTGTTTTTATTGTATGAAACACCTAAAATTTGTGATATTCCTCCTTCGTGTTTACCCATTTTTCCTTTCAAATCAACAACAATTCGTTGAGCTGTTTTTTCTCCAATTCCTTTGACGCTTTTTAGTAAGGCAACATTCGCTGTATTGATAGCTCCTGCTATTTCAATGGATGTTAAAGAAGAAAGCATCAACAAAGCACTATTTCCGCCAACACCAGAAACGGAAACTAATTTTCTAAATAATTCACGCTCATCGGTTTCAGCAAAGCCAAAATATTTTGGGTTATCATCCCTGATATAAATACTTTCAACAAATACTTTGGCATTGGTTTTTCCTTGTAGTAGTGAATACGTATGAAGTGAAATGAGCAGTCCATAGCCAACTCCATTTGTTTCAATAAGTACTTGAGTAGGATTTAATTCGGCAATTTGCCCGTTTACATAATTTATCATAAAAGAGTCGTGAATTTAAGTAAAATATCTGAAATTTAGTGTAAATAATCAAATATTGAGTTAATATTTGGATTTTTGGTGTTTATATCTTGTTTATTTAAATTTTCACTTTTATTTTGATAATTGAATTAAATATTAACTTTGTGTTAATTAAAGTTTAATAAAATGGAAAATATGGCACTTTTTTTATTAATCGTTTTTGCTTATCTAGTTGGTTCTATTCCATCAGCAGTTTGGTTGGGTAAACGTTTTTACAAAATTGATGTTCGTGAATTTGGAAGTGGTAACGCTGGAGCTACTAATACGTTTCGCGTTTTAGGTAAAAAGGCTGGAATTGTTGTGTTGGTTTGTGATATTTTAAAAGGTATTTTGTCTGTTTTATTAGCTTTTTTATCTTCTTACAATGTAAATTCGAATCAATTTGTTAATCTTCAGTTAGCACTAGGAATTGCAGCAGTTGTAGGTCATGTTTTTCCAGTTTTCGCTGGATTTAGAGGAGGTAAGGGCGTTGCAACAATTTTAGGAATTGTCATTTGTTTAACCCCAATTACAAGTGCCTTAGGATTGATTGTGTTTTTAACTGTTTTAATATTAACTCGTTATGTTTCTTTGTCCTCTATTATGGCTGGAATTAGTTACCCGATTTTATTGAAATTTATTTTAAAAAATGATAACCAAACCTTGTTTATTTTTTCAATTTTTGTTGCTATTCTTTTGGTGATTACTCATAAAAAAAATATTTCTAGATTATTAAAAAAACAAGAGTCTCGGGTAAATTTGTTTGCTAACAGCAAAGAATAATTTCAATCAATTAAATTATTATCCATAAGTTTCTACCTTTGTTTTATGAAAAACAAAGTAAATTTCAGATGGCTCCTTATTATTTTACCAATTATTTTTTTTGTTTGGTTTTTGATTAATAAATCTGACCAAAAGCCTTTAAGAATTTTACCTTATTTTGGTAAAAAAAAATATAATGTTAGTTTTTCAGATACTACTTATCACACCGTTAAACCATTTTGCTTTAAAAATCAATTTAATGAAAATGTGACTGAACAAACAACGGCAGGTAAAATTTATGTGACTGATTTTTTCTTTACCACTTGCGAATCGATTTGTCCAATCATGAGTTCAGAATTGGAGCGTGTTTATAAAGCATTTTATAATAACCCACATTTTCTTATACTTTCACACACGGTTGAACCAGAAGTTGATTCAGTGGATGTTTTGTCAAAATATGCAACATTACGTGGCGTTACTAATAAACAATGGTTGTTTTTAACGGGTTCAAAAAAAGATTTATACGAAATGGCTCGCACGAGTTATCTGCTAAATAATGAGGTTGGAAATGGTGATGAAAATGATTTTATTCACACGCAAAACTTTGCATTAGTTGATTTTGATAAGCATTTAAGAGGTTTTTATGACGGGACAGATAGTGCAGAAGTGTCTCGTTTGATTATTGATATAACACTATTATTGGAAGAATATGAATTTAAAAACAAAAAATAAAGTCCTATTCATAATCACATTTCAATTTATTTTCATTTCTATTTATTCTCAAAAAATTGAAGTGTATAAAATAGATAATCTTCTTAATCGTATTCATAACAATAGCGACACAACTTATATTGTTAATTTTTGGGCCACTTGGTGTAAACCCTGTGTGGCTGAATTACCAGATTTTGAAAGAATAGATTCTATTTATAATAAACAAAAAATCAAGGTACTATTAGTGAGTTTGGATTTCAAAGAAGATTTAAATTCAAAGCTTAAACCATTTATTGTTAAACGTAAATTTACTTCTGAATGCATTATTTTGGATGAAGCCAATGGAAATGATTTTATAAATAAAATTTCTGAATCATGGTCTGGAGCAATTCCAGCTACCTTAATTACCAAGCAAAACAAAAGTATAAATGAATTTTATGAAAAAAAACTAAGTTTTGAATTCATAATAGACCGTTTAAAAACAAACAAATTGATTCAGAATCCATAAAATTATTTACATTTAATAAATAATTTTTAAATCAATGATGAAAAATATCATACCGAATTTTTTAAAAAAGTTAGACTCTTATTTGCTTTTAAATGCGCCAATTATTTGGATAAGTAAGATTCATTACGTTTTATTTTTCGGATTATTAATGTGGTTATTTTCAGCATTTATAGGATTTATCATTCCTATTAATTTATTTGAAAGTCAGGATTTAGGCGTTTGGTATTTTTTATACACCATTTTAGCTCTTATAGCCCTGTGCTTTTGGATATACAGAAATGTTATTTTTAATGTTGAAAAGAAGTTTGGAAATAGGTATTGGACAGATGAGTACAAGATTTTCTTTTTAAATTTCTTAGCTGTTTTTATTTTCATGAGTTTTGCTTTTCCATTTTCTATTATATACAATAGTAGAGTAGCAAATACGGTAACTGATGAAGAATTAATTCAAGATATAAATTCTTTAAATGAAGCAGAACCATTTATTGTAACTGATCTTAATCATTATTATTCCAAATATGATTCAATAAAAGATCAAAGTTATTTTTATATCAATGAATGTAATACGTTTGAAGAATACACGCCATATTTCATCCGTGAAGATTCCTTGAAGTATAATTTATTGACTTATTTTAATCAAGTTGCAAATTATCAAAAACGTGTAACCAATTATGCCGAATTAACTTATTTAATACAACGCTACATAGATGTTACAAATAAATATCAAATTAACTTTAATTATACTGCAGAGCAATGTGTTGATTTTTACAGGAATTTAGTGGAAAATTCTCCTCAAACTACGACATCATTTATTGGACTTAATGGTATTAATAAATATGATTTAAGAGAGTGTATCGAAAACATAGCTGATGCTAAGTTTAGAGGTTTAATTTTATGGAAGTCATCTTTTTTGCATTTTTTATTTTACTCTACTTTTTTAGCGACTCTTTTAATTATATTATTTAAAATGGTTCAATGGAAGCAATTTATTATTACTATTATTACTTTAATTGTTTTGCCAATTCTACTATTTTTTATATCCATGATTTTACCTTTTGGATATAGAAATCACACAGAAGATATATTTTTAGATTTAGTTTTAATTTCATTTGGTTTCGCAGTTTTTTTTGCAATCAAAGGTGTAATTCACACAAAAGAGTTTAATGCCTTTAAAAATGTGTGCTTGCAATTAGTTTACATTACGCTTCCAATCATTCCAACATTAACAATTGTATTCTTACAACATCATTTTGATGTGTTTTATGATAACCATTTTAACGAAGCAACAGTAACAGATTCTGTGCAAACTTTAAATGGTATAGATATGAAAGTCCTTGATCAAGAAGCCTATTTTAATTCAAAGGAATATTTGTATTTAAAGCTAGTGAACGATAATGGGATGTATTTATTTAATCTCTATACAAGAATTTCTTTTTACGTGATAACATTTATTTATGTCGCAGCATTAATTCCGTTTTTTAAAAATTTATTTGTTAAACAATTAGCCATTCCAAGAAAAAATTAAGATGTTTCATTTAAATTTTAACCCTACTTTTAGCTCAGAAAAAATAAATCATCAACAGAATCTCTTATTTATAGGCTCTTGCTTTAGTGAACATATCAGTGATCAATTAAGTGATCTTAAGTTTTCAATTGATTCAAATCCTTTTGGTATTGTTTTTAATCCACATAGTATTTATTCAATAGTATTAAATTGTATACATAATACAGAGATAGATGAATTGCGCTATGTTGAAAGAGACGGAAATTGGTTTTGTTTAGATGCACATAGTGGCATGTATGCTTCAGAAAAAAATGAATTACAACGTATTTTAAAAAATACTATTTTTCAATGGCATCATAAATTAAAATCAGCTGATTGGTTAATTATTACTCTTGGCTCTGCCTTTGCTTATGAATATAAACAAACAACTGAGATCGTTTCTAATTGTCATAAACTGCCTGCGCATTTGTTTTCTAAAAAATTATTAAGTACTCAACATATCGTATCAGATTACAATGCACTGATTGAAAAATTGCAAATATTGAATCCAAATTTGAAAATTATATTTACTGTATCGCCTGTAAAGCATCTGCGAGATGGCGTTATTGAAAATAATTTAAGTAAGGCTATTTTAATACAAAGTGTGCATGAAATTATTTCTAAACATTTAAATTGTTTTTATTTTCCAGCTTATGAATTAGTTGTAGACGATTTGCGTGATTATCGTTTTTATGAATCTGATATGGCTCATCCAAATAGCCAAGCTGTAAAGTATGTATTTGATAAATTTATGGATGTTTATTTTAACGAAGAAACTAAGCATATTATAAAACAGATTTCAGAAATAAATCTAGCATTCAATCATAGAGCCTTTAATACTCAAAGTCCTTCACATAAAGTTTTTAAACAAAATATGGTCTTTAAATGTAAGCAATTAGTTAACCAATTTCCATTTTTGAATGTAACTAATGAGTTAAATTATTTTGAACTAGAAGCATGAAAAAAATTAAACACATTTTTTTTGACTTAGATGCAACACTTTGGGATTTTGAAAAAAATTCTCAAGAAGCACTGCATGAAATGTTTCATCAAGATGCTATGAATATAAAATGTGGTGTTGATTTCGAAACATTTCATATTGAATATAAAAAAATTAATGCTGAATTATGGCGTTTATATGGTTTACATGAAGTCACAAAAGAAGAATTACGGTATCAGCGATTTCATCAAACGTTTAAGCATTTTAAGTTAAATCAGTTAGATTTAGCCATGCAATGGGCAGATAATTATGTATTTATTTCTCCCAGAAAAACCAATTTAATACATGGAGCCATTGATATTTTAGACTATTTAAAACCTAATTACGATTTACATATTATAACAAATGGTTTTAAGGAAGCTCAAGAAATTAAGTTTGAATGTTGCAATTTAAAACCATATTTTTTTGAAATTTTGATTTCGGAAGAATTAGGTGTCCATAAACCTAATAAACGTATTTTTGAAATGGCACAAAATCGTGTCAACGCCTCACATGAAGAATGTGTTATGATTGGTGATAGTTTTGAATCAGATGTTGAAGGCGCTTTAAATGCTAATTGGCAAGCTATTTATTTTAATAATTACAGGCAATTAGACGAATCGAAAAAGCATATCAATACCATCAATGAGCTAAGTGAATTGAAATTAATTTTTTAGATTTTTTCGATTTTATATATTACTTTTAATACATGATTACAGCAGAACAACTTAAAGCCCTTCACGATCGAAAAACCGCTCTGAAGGGATTTCTTTGACTACGATAAAAAACAACATGAGTTAAAAGAACTCGAAGAAAAAACGTTAGATCCAAATTTTTGGACAGATTCAAAAAAAGCTGAAGCCGTTTTGAAAGAAGTTAAGTCCCGTAAAATTTGGGTTTCTTCTTATGATACATTTTCTGCTTCATTAGATGATTTAGATACCATTTACGAATTTTATAAATCGAGCGATGCTACCGAAAAAGATGTAGATGAGCAACAAGCCATTACTGAAAAGATTATTGAAGATATTGAGTTTAAAAACATGCTCAATAAACCAAATGAT
>JBILCJ010000094.1:0-8369 GCA_044353195.1 Bacteroidia bacterium
CTGAAATCGTTGTTCCTAATTCTCTTTTTTTATCGCCATAAGCGGCCACCACTATTTTACTTCCAGTGTTTAATCCTGAACCGCTATAGTCTAGCGTATCCATACTTGTGTTCGTATAAAAATGCAAATCTCGTTTTAAATCAATGCGCTCGAGCATATATTTATAAAACTCTTTTTCGTTATGGGTACTAAGTTTCTGAGTTTCGTCGGCTGTGATAAATAAAAATTTAGCTAAACTTAACTGACCTTTTCCTAAAATAAGATTGGCTTGAGTCAGCAATTCTGCTGGTTGTTTTGTTTGATTATAGGGCGTATAACGTTCACTGCCTATTGCTAATAATAAGGGATGAACTCCAGCGGCATCAACAGCGTGAACCTCTTTAACCCCAGGCAATTCGTGCTTTATGGCGTCGCCCGTTAATTCATGAATCAACTCACCAAAACTTGTATCCTCTTGTGGAGGCCTCCCAACTGCGGTAAAAGCCCAGATGGCGTCTTTACGATGATACACTTTATGTACCTTCATTAAAGGAAAATCATGCTTCAAACTATAATACCCTAAATGGTCGCCAAAAGGTCCTTCTGGTTTATTTTCGTTTGGAAATACTTCGCCAGTAATGACAAAATCTGCATCAGTGCTAACACAAAAACCATCCTTATACGTGTATCGAAATCTTCTTTTACCTAAAGCGCCTGCAAAAGTCGCTTCGCTTAAACCCTCTGGCAATGGCATCACCGCGGCTAATGTATGACTTGGTGGGCCACCAATAAAAATAGAAACTTTTAATGGCTTACCCAACTTATTTGCCTTTGTTTGATGAACTCCTATGCCACGATGCAATTGATAATGTAAGCCAATTTCCTTATTTAAGACATACTCATTCCCAGTTAATTGAATGCGGTACATTCCTAAATTAGAATTCATTATGCCAGGTTTATCAGCATCTTCGGTGTATACCTGAGGAAGCGTTACAAAAGCACCTCCATCTTTTTCCCAATGCGTAATCAACGGCAACTTATCAATTGTTGTTTCTTTATACAAAATAGGTTTTGAAAATGGGTTTTTTAATGGTAATGCTGAAAAAGCCGTTAAGGCGATGTTTACATATTTCAGTGGGTTTTTCAAGCCTTTGATTGGATTATTTTTTAAATCAATCAACGTTTGCATTTTCGTAAACGTATCTCTAAAAATAAATTTACTACGATCTAAGGTTCCAAAAATATTGCTGGCACATTTAAATTCACATCCTTTCACGTTTTCAAATAATAATGCTGGTCCATTCATTTCATAAACCCTCAGCTGTATAGCCGCCATTTCTAAATGAGGATCAACCTCTTCGGTTATTCTTATTAAATGGTTATGCTTTTCTAAGTCGTCGAGACAGGATTTTAAATCTTTATACATATCATTAATTAAACACCTTAAATATAAAGAGGTTTAAATTAATATTTACATTTGATGCTTTAATTTTATATGATAAGTTCACAACACAAAGAAATTGCTATTAAATGGTTTGAGGCCTTTAATACTCATGATTTAGAAAAACTATTGAGTTTGTATCATCAATCAGCCAAGCATTACAGTCCAAAATTAAAAATTCGCTTACCCGAAACACAAGGTTTAATTTGCGGAAAAGATGAATTAAGAAATTGGTGGAAAGATGCTTTTGACAGAATTCCAAGTTTAAACTATGAGGTAAAGAAGTTAACTGCTGATAATCATCAGGTTTTTATGGAATACATTCGTCATGCAGATGGTGATGAAGATTTAATGGTTGGTGAAGTTTTAGAAATTGAAAATGGGTTAATAGTGTTTTCTAGGGTTTATCATGGATAAAACCATATTAAAAAAATACATTATTTTTGCGACCTAAAAAACTAACAAATTAGCTTAACTTATATCGTTGACTAAACATCAACTTTTTTAATAAATAAACTGAATAAAAAACTAAATTAAACATATGAAAACCATCGACAACCTAAATTTTTTAAATAAACGCGCTTTAGTGAGGGTAGATTTTAATGTGCCATTAAATGAGCATTTTGACGTAACCGATACAACACGCATCGTTGCAGCTATTCCAACGATTAAAAAAATTATTGAACTTGGTGGCAGTGTTATTTTAATGTCACATTTAGGGCGTCCTAAAGAGGGGCCAACAAATAAATATTCGTTAAAACACACTGTAAATACAATTTCACATTTACTTGGTTTACCTGTTGATTTTGCTAATGATTGCATTGGCGATGAGGCTTATTCTAAATCGGGAGCATTAAAACCAGGACACGTTTTATTATTAGAAAATTTACGTTTTTATAAAGAAGAAGAAAAAGGTGATGTTGCCTTTGCAGAAAAATTAAGTAAACACGGTGACATTTATGTAAACGATGCTTTTGGAACTGCGCATCGTTCCCATGCATCAACAGCTGTGATTGCGCAGTTTTTTAAACCTGATGCAAAGTGTTTAGGTTATGTGATGGCTAACGAAGTGGCAAGTATCGATAAAGTCATTAACGGTGCTGAAGCTCCTTTTACTGCAATTGTCGGTGGTGCAAAAGTGAGTGACAAAATTTTAATTATCGAACAACTCATGAATAAAGCCAACAATATTTTAATTGGTGGAGGTATGGCATTTACTTTTGTAAAAGCAATGGGTGGCACCATTGGCAAATCATTATGCGAAGATGATAAATTAGAATTAGCCAAGGAATTATTGATTAAGGCAAAAGCAAAAGGCGTTAACTTATACATTCCTACAGATGCGGTTATTGCAGATAACTTTGCAAATGATGCCGCTACACAACATTGCAACATCAATGAAATTCCCGAAGGATGGATGGGCTTAGATATAAGCACAGAAACCATAAACACTTATTCGGAAGTGATAAAAAACTCAAAAACTATTTTATGGAATGGGCCAATGGGCGTATTTGAAATGAGTAGTTTTGAAAATGGAACTAAAGCAGTTGCTCTTGCTATTTGTGAAGCTACTAAACATGGCGCTTATAGTTTAATTGGTGGCGGTGATAGTGTTGCGGCTATTAATAAATACGATTTATCAAGTCAGGTAAGTTATGTGAGTACGGGCGGTGGAGCTTTATTAGAATACATTGAAAATGGAACCTTGCCAGGAGTAAGTGCTATAAATTAATCACGCTATTTTATAATGTTAGTTTAGTCGAAATCTTTGCCATATTTGGCTTACGATTATTAAAAAAATACATTATATTTGAAACTTAATAAAAATAAAAACATGGAATTATATTTAGACTCAGCTAACCTTAAAGAAATTGAAGAAGGTTTTAAATTAGGATTTTTAAGTGGCTTAACAACTACGCCAACCTTTATGCAAAAGGAAGGTATCACTGATATTGATGGCACTATTGTAAAATTAAGTAAAATAGTTCCTGTTCTTCAAATTGAAGCATTAGGCAATACAGCTGAAGAAGTTTTAGCAGAAGCTGAGCGTCAATTAGCTTTAGGTTTAGATCCTAAAAAAACAGTATTTAAAATCCCCGTTTCATTAGAAGGTGTAAGAGCTTGTAAAATGTTACGCGATAAAGGCTATTTAGTAAACGTACATTTAGTTTATACATTACAACAAGCTTATATGGCTATGCAAGCTGGTGCAACATATGTGTGTCCATTAGTTGGTCGTTTACAAGATCAAGGTCATGATGCATTAACATTAGTTGAGCAATGTGTGGACGCAGTTGAAGTTTACGGATATGATACAAAAATCATGTTCTCATCTGTACGTCATGCTGAGCACGTTCGTAATGCCATTAACATTGGTGTTCATACTATTACAGTTCCATTAAAAATCATCAAACAATTAACTGAAAATAACTTCACTACATTAGGTACGGATCAATTTATTCAAGATACGCGTTTAATGATGGTAAGAGTGAAAGAAGCTATTAAAGCAACTAATCCTTTAGTAGCAGAAAACACTTCAGTAACTGACGCTATTATTAAAATGACTGAATTTGGATTTGGTGCAATCACGGTAACTAAAGCGGATGGTAGCATTAAAGGTGTATTTACGGATGGAAGTCTTCGCAAATTAATTGGCGAAAAAGGAAGAGATATCTTAACTAAAAATTTATCTGATTTAGAATACAAAGAACCTATCACAATTGATGGAAACGTACTTTTAAATGATGCAAATACATTGTTTAAGAAAACGAACGTTGATACTATTGTAGTTACTGAAAACGGCAAACCAGTTGGTATGTTAGATATTCAGGATATGAAAGGATAAAACTATTTTAAAAAATAAGGTTACTTGTTAATACCATCATACTAAAAAAATCATGAAACATTTATTCTCAATAACCTTATTTTTTATTTTTGCGTCAAGCGCTTATAGTCAAATTTCAATAACAGGAAGTCAAATGCCTGCTTCTGGCGACACTGCTAGATATAGCAATGCGTTAGCCTCAAGTGTTGGAAATTACACCGTTACAGGATCAAATTATAATTGGAATTTTAGTTCGCTTATTCCAACTGGACAGGCGGTAAGAAAATTTCAAGCATCAACCTCAACACCGTATTTCTTTTATTTTTTGCCTCCTCAGTTTGGTGAAAAAACATTAGACTCTCTTCCAATACCAGCAATTCCTGGACTTGGCTCAACGATTTCTATAAAGAATATTTATAGTTTTTACCGTAAAACACCCATCATTGGAACAACCACATCGTTTGATGCAGAAGGATTAGGACTAACCTTATCAGGCATTCCAGTTGGCGCAACATTTACAGACAATGATGAGTTATATCAATTTCCATTAAATTATTTAGATAGAGATTCGTCTACATTTAATTTAACTACGCCTACAAGCACTTTAATTCCTTTTACGTATAAAAAAAGAGGTTATAGAATCACTAAAGCAGATGGTTGGGGCTCCATTACAACACCATACGGAACAGCAAATTGCTTAAGAGTAGTTACGACTCAATACTCTATTGATACCATTAAAATTAATGCCTTACCTGCTCCCTTTAATAAATTTGGCTTTCCGAATTATGAAAGAAAATACCAATGGTTAACATTAGGAGAAAAAATCCCCTACTTTGAAATTATTGGAAATGTGGTTGGTGCCAATTTTACACCAACGCAATACAGATACAGAGACATGCCAAGAACTATTGTAGGATTGAAAGAAGAAAGCACTGCATTAATTGCCATTAGCGTATTTCCAAACCCTACAAATCAGGATTTTACAGTAATCATTCCACAACAAAATGAAACCGTACATTGTGTGGTAACTGACTTACAAAACAAAGTGGTATTAACACAATCATTCGAAAAAAATAACGATGTGTTTAATGAGCATCATATTCAAACAGAATGGTTATCGAAAGGGATATATTTCCTAACATTAACAACATCTACACACAAGCAAAATCTAAAAATAATAGTGCAATAATTTTATATAGTCAATAATTAATTTATTTTTACCAAAAAATTTTAAAACCATCATTTATGAGTTCACATCACGACGATCACAACCATTCAACAGAACCTAAAAAAGTTCATTTCAGTACACCTTTAATAATGGGCCTTGTTACCATTTTATTAATTTTAATCGCAGTAAGCACGTGCGACCATAAAAAACACGAAGCCTCTGAAGCAGCAGCTACAACGCATGAAGAAATTGCAACAGAAACTCATCATAACTCACCAGCTGTATCTCATGAAGTAGCTGTTGATACAACCGTTAAAGCAAGTGTTGATACTTTAAAGCCAGTACATGCTGCTGATAATTTATCTGACCATACAGTAACCCCATCACACTAAAAATAATATCCAATTTCAATACATAAAAAAAGGCAGAATAATTTATTCTGCCTTTTTTTTATTTGAATTTCTTAAAGTTTCAATAATTCTTTAGCATTTTTTAATGCGGCTTCGGTTGGCTTACCCGAACTAAGCATTTTTGCGATTTCTTCGATACGCTCACTTTGTTGTAATACTTTAATGTGAGAGGTTGTTCGATCGGTTTGGTCTGTTTTGTAAACAAATAAATGGTTTTCTCCTTTGCTCGCCATTTGTGGCAAGTGTGTGATAACAATAACTTGAAGCGACGAACCCATCTGTTCGAGAATAATGCCGATTTTATCTGCCACATCACCACTTACTCCTGTATCAATTTCATCAAACACAATGCTTGGCAATAACGTTCGCTCTGCTAATAATGATTTTAAACACAACATCAATCTTGAAAGTTCGCCACCAGAAGCCGCTTTCCCAATCTCTTTAAAATCCTGCCCTTTATTAGCAGAAAACAAAAATTCAATTTTATCTAATCCATTGATTGTAAATTCTTCTAACTGTGAAATAGAAATGTGAAATTGTGCATGAGGCATAGATAAACTCGCTAACATGCTTTTTACTTGCGCTTCAATATCCGAAACAGATGCTTTTCTTTGTTTTGAAAGATTCTTGGCTAAACTTAAACATGAATCATATTGAACCGTTATTTCTTTTTTTACTTTTTCAATGTGCGTTTCAATAGAAGAAAATTGCTGTAACTGATCCTCAAATGTTTGCTTGATATTCAATAATTCCTCTTCTGTTTTAACCTGATGTTTTTTAAGTAACTTATTTAATTTATCAAGTTGTGTATTCACAATTTCTAACTTTTCATTATCATACACCACATCATCTTCAGTTGCCATAATATCGGCATTGAGTTCTTTTAATTCAATGCTTAACGAATGAATGCGCTCATGCAATTCATTAAACTGTGCGCCGTATTTTGAAATACTTTGTAAGCCTTGCTTAACTTGCGCCAATACAGATAGCATATTTTCATCTCCACCATTAATTGCTTCGCTTGCCTTTACTAAATGTCCTTTTATGAACTCAGCATTTTCAAGGGCTTCACTTTCTGTTTCTAAGGCTACTAATTCTCCTATCTTAATATTAGCTTCTTCTAACTCTGAAAATTGAAACTGAACGTAATCAAATTCTTTTTTAGCTTGTGTTTCCTTTTCAATGAGGACGGCTAATTGTTTTTTTAATTTTTGTAAACCAGCATACTCTATTTTGTATTGAGCGTAATCTGATTTTGTTTTAGCAAAAGCATCTACTAACTCTAATTGAAACTGATTTTCTTTCAATAAAATAGTTTCATGTTGCGAATGAATATCAATCAATTGTTCGCTCAACGCTTTTATAACTGATAATGTTACTGGCGTATCATTTACAAATGCTCTTGATTTTCCTTCAACCGTAATTTCTCTTCTAATGGTTGTTATGTCTTCGTAATCTAATTCGTTGGCATCGAAAAAAGAATTTAATTGATAGGGCGCAATATGAAAGCGCGCTTCAATGATGCATTTCTTTTGCTTGTTATTTAGTACGTTCACATCAGCGCGATGCCCTAATGTTAAACCCAATGCTCCTAATAAAATAGATTTACCAGCTCCTGTTTCGCCTGTAATAACAGTTAATCCGTTATTGAAGTGAATTTCTGTTTCTTCAATCAAGGCAAAATTTTGTATCCGTAAACTTTGTAACATAGATTATAAATATCGGCAATTAAACAAGTTTAATGTTTTTGTTTTTGTTAAAAAGATAAGTGTTTTTTCAACAAAACTTATTTTTCAAATTTTAACCAATAATTATACATTATGATTCAATCATTAAATATATATTTTCACCCAAAGGCCTGTAACTTTATGCTAAATCAATCGTAATATTAGTATAATAATTAAAAAAGATGAGGCAGCTAAAGATTATCAAACAAATTACCAATCGAGAAACAGCATCTCTTGATATGTATTTGCAAGACATTGGCAGAGTTGAGCTAATTACTGCTGAAGAAGAAGTTATTTTAGCACAAAAAATTAAACAAGGCGACGAGATTGCTTTAGATAAATTAGTAAAAGCCAATCTTCGTTTTGTTGTTTCTGTTTCGAAGCAATATCAAAATCAAGGATTAAGCTTACCCGATTTAATTAACGAGGGCAATATGGGGTTGATTAAAGCAGCGAGACGATTTGACGAAACGCGTGGTTTTAAATTTATATCGTATGCCGTGTGGTGGATTAGACAAAGTATTTTACAAGCCTTAGCTGAACAATCGCGCGTGGTAAGATTACCCTTAAATAAAATTGGTGCCATTAATAAAATTAATAAAACCTTTGCTTTACTAGAACAGCAATTAGAAAGAGAGCCAATACCAGAAGAGATTTCTGAAATGATTGATATGTCGCCAGCTGATATCAGAGAATCGATGAGAAGCCAAGGCAGACACGTGAGCATGGATGCTCCCATTGGAAACTTAGAGGACGCAGGCAGTATGTATGATTTAATGGCGAATGGAAATAGCTCGCCAGATAATGATTTACTGCTTGA
>JBILCJ010000095.1:0-8233 GCA_044353195.1 Bacteroidia bacterium
GACATAAAAATGGTTGTAAACAATTTATATAGCAAGCCTTTTTCTAATACCTAAATGGTTGTTTTATATTTACGATAAAAATTTCCGAAAACAACCAATGCAATCATGAGAATGAGATTAGAAGGATTTTTATCTAATTGGTAAAATTGACCTACAAAAAGAGTAACTATTGAAATTCCAATCAATGCGTAGTGCAACGACTTACTAGCTTTTGAAATAAAATGCATAGCAATAAAAATGATAACTGGAATTAATAGGATTAATAATGATGTCGTCATAATTTAAATTTTTATTAAACGAATGTATAAAGTTTAATGTAGCAAAGCAAATTTTACAATACCTATCAGCCCTTGTTTCAATAAGAGAAATTAAAGTATTAGCGTTTTCTTTTTTTGGCTTTCAGCTAAAATCATGCTCACAGTTTTTGCAGGTAAATAGTGCTTTTTGTCTCAAAACCTTACTAAAAAGTTTTTTCAATAAAAAAAGCCACCCGACATTGGTGGCTTTTGCTCCCTCTCCTGGGCTCGAACCAGGGACCCCATGATTAACAGTCATGTGCTCTAACCAGCTGAGCTAAGAAGGAATCTTTTCCTATTAAAGGAGTGCAAATTTAATACATATTTTATAAAAAACAATATATTTGTAAAAAAATAAATAAAATTTAAAATTATGAGTCTTTTAGTCGTAGGAACAGTTGCTTTTGATGCCATTGAAACCCCTTTTGGGAAAACCGATAAAATAGTTGGGGGAGCTGCAAGCTACATTGCTCTTGCTGCATCTTACTTTCACAAACATATTAGCCTTGTATCGGTTGTAGGAGATGATTTTCCGAACGATTTTTTAGATACATTAAAAAAACAAGGTACCGATATTACAGGATTACAAATTAAAAAAGGCGAAAAATCGTTTTTTTGGAGTGGACGTTACCATAACGACATGAACTCGAGAGATACCCTTGAAACACAATTAAACGTTTTGGAGAACTTCGACCCGATTGTGCCTGAAAATTCAAAAGAAGTTGATTTCTTAATGTTAGGAAACTTAATGCCAGTTGTACAACAAAAGGTATTAGATCAATTAACTAAACGCCCAAAATTAATTGTATTAGATACCATGAATTTTTGGATGGACATTGCGATGGAAGAATTGATGAAAACATTGAAAGAAATTGATGTGTTAACTATCAACGATTCTGAAGCACGCCAATTATCTGGAGAATACTCATTAGTAAAAGCGGCACAAAAAATATTAACCATGGGACCAAAAGTATTGGTTATTAAAAAAGGAGAACACGGTGCTTTATTATTTAATAAAGAAGAAGTGTTTTTTGCACCAGCATTGCCTTTAGAAGACGTATTTGACCCAACAGGAGCTGGTGATAGTTTTGCTGGTGGCTTTATTGGTTACTTAGCAAAAACTGGCGACATTAGTTTTGAAAACATGAAACGTGCTATTATTTTTGGTTCAGCCATGGCAAGTTTTACCGTTGAAAAATTTGGAACAGAACGCTTAATTGGTTTATCTGATACTGATGTAAAAGAAAGAGTACAAGAATTTATTGACCTTGTACAATTTGATATTTCATTAGTATAATATTTACACTATCATTTTAATACACAGCCTTAGTAATTTTTTACTAAGGCTTTTTTTTGCATTAAATTAAAATTCAAAACAAAGCTTAGTCACCCTGAACTCGATTCAGGGTCTTTATAAAATAAGATGCTGAATCAAGTTCAGCATGATACGTGATGAGATACTGAATTGAGTTCAGCATAAAAAGTGATGGAAAAGAAATTTTACAACTTATTTAAAATAGATGTAGTAGAAAAGCCTTGCACAAAATCAATGGTTTTTACTTCACCGCCATTTTCGGTAACAGCTTTATAGCCTACAATGTCTTCTACTTTATAATCACTGCCTTTTACAAGCACATGTGGTAAAACACTTTCGATTAATTGCAAAGGCGTGTCTTCATTAAATAAAATAATGGCATCCACACAGGCTAAAGCTGCTAATACAACAGCGCGTGATTCTTCATTGTTTATGGGGCGTTCGGGCGATTTACCTAATCGTTTTACGGAGTCATCGGTATTTAAACCAATAATTAATTTCGAGCCTAAATCTTTTGCTTTTGCTAAATACTCAACATGGCCTCGGTGCAAAATATCAAAACAGCCATTGGTAAACACAATTTTTTGATTGTTGCTTTTCCATTCATCTATCAGCGTTGAGATAGATTCTTTAGTATACAATTTCGAAACTAATTGGTTATGATACAACATCCTTTTTTTCTTTATTAAGTAAAGGCAATAAAATTAAACTCAACACGCCAAGCACCACAATTAAAACAAATTGCGATGTCCAAGCCATCCAAGGAAATGCAAATGCAGGAATTTTATCAATACCATAAAATAATAATAAACTGGTAACAATTGCAGGATAAGCACCTAAACCACCTGGCGAAAAAATAACACCAAAGGTGCCAAACAACATCAACACCAAACATTCCGAATGTCCTAAATGAGATGTGCCAGTAAAGGCAAAAAAGCACACATACAAACTATAAAAATAACACAACCAAATAGCAATGCTCAATACAATAAACTGAAATTTTTTATCAATGTCTTTAATGGAGCTTAAGCCTTTTCCAAAGCCTTTAATAATAGAACCCAATTTAGAATTTAATAGGTTTGATATTTTTTTTCTGATTAAAAATAAAAACACACTCAACAAAACAATCACAGAAATCAGTACAACTAATTTAAGAGGATGCTCTGAAACACCATGTAATTTCGCCATCAAAGGATTGATTAGGTATTGAGAAGATAAACTTGTTAACTGAGAAAATTGTGCAAATAAGGTTAACACAAAAATAACTAAGAGTAATAAGGTATCAACAATGCGTTCGGTAATCACGGTGCCTAAAGCAATTTCAAACGGAACTTTATCGTATTTGGTAACTAACGTACAACGTGTAATTTCGCCCATGCGTGGAATGCCATAATTCGCAAAATACCCAACCAACACAGCGCCTAATGCATTAAATGGTTTAACTTGATGTCCAAGTGGTTTTAATAAATAATTCCAGCGAAAGGCTCTTAAATAGTGGCTCAACAAAGAGATGAGGATGGCGATAAAAACCCAAACATAATTAGCCGTTTGAAACGATTCAATGATTTTATCTTTTTCTGCCCAAACAGATTTGATGGAAAGCCACGCTAGTAAAATACCAACACTAAGCAATACTAAAAATTGAATGATTGATTTAGTGTTTTTTTTCACGCTATTTATTTTAGTGTATTTGTTTCGGTATTAGGAAAAACAACCCAAGGTTTGAACGCTTTGGCTTCTTCAAAATCCATACTGGCGTATGAAATAATAATCACCACATCACCAACATTAACAAGCTTTGCAGCAGGTCCGTTTAAACAAATAACACCAGAACCTCTTTTTGCTTTAATAACATACGTGATAAAACGGTTACCATTATTCTTATCTAAAATATGAACTTGTTCGTTTTCTATAAAATTTGCAGCGTCCATTAAATCTTCGTCAATTGAAACGCTTCCTATATAATCTAACTCTGCTTGCGTAACAGTGACGCAATGTAGTTTCGATTTCATTACTTGAATTTGCATGCCGCAAATGTAATAAAAAACTATTTTAAATAGACTTTTATCCTGTTTTTTGAATCACCATGAGCATTAATTTAAATGAATAAAATATGGAAAACAAAATCAATGAATAATGGTTAACTATGAAGTCAATTACTTTTTTGAATTTCTATATACATCAAAAACAGGATTGATTTAAAATATTTGCATATATACCGTAAAAAAGGTACTTTTGTACTTATATTAGAATTAATCTAATTAAGGATAAGGGTTAAACAACTAACAACTAACAAGATACAGAGATGATAACAGTTAGCAACGCAGCAAAAGAACATGCGATTAATTTAATAAAAGAAGAAAATAAACCAGAAAATACATTTATACGAGTGGGCGTTGATGGTGGAGGATGTTCGGGCTTGATGTATAATTTAGTATTCGATCATGAAATGAAAGAAGGCGATCAATTATTTGAAGACAACGGCGTGAAAGTAGTTGTTGACCGCAAAAGTTTTTTGTACTTAGTAGGTACTGAATTAGATTATAGTGGTGGATTAAACGGAAAAGGTTTTGTATTTAAAAATCCAAATGCAGAGCGCACGTGTGGTTGTGGAGAAAGTTTTTCGGTTTAAAATACGTGTAAAAGAAAAAAATATCATGGCAAACGAATTAATAGAAGAACATTTACAAAACGATTATAAATGGGGCTTCACAACAAATATTGAAGCTGATGAGGCTCCAAAAGGCTTGAATGAAGACATCATTAAATTTATTTCAGCAAAAAAAAATGAACCAGAATGGTTACTTGAATTCAGATTAAAAGCTTTTCGCAATTGGCAAAATATGGTTGAACCAGATTGGGCTCATGTGCATTACACAAAACCAAATTTTCAAGATATTATTTATTACTCAGCGCCTAAACCAAAAAAAGAATTAGCAAGTTTAGATGAAGTAGATCCTGAAATTTTAAAAACATTTGAAAAGCTTGGTATTTCATTAGAAGAACAAAAACGATTATCGGGTGTACAAAGTAATATTGCTGTTGATGTTGTATTTGATAGTGTATCCGTAAAAACAACGTTTAAAGAAACCTTAGCAGAAAAAGGAATTATTTTTTGTTCATTCAGCGAAGCGGTTCATGATCATCCTGAACTCGTAAAAAAATACATGGGAATGGCAGTTCCGCCAACTGATAATTTTTATGCTGCCTTAAATTCAGCGGTATTTACAGATGGTTCATTTTGTTACATTCCAAAAGGAGTTCGTTCGCCAATGG
Source organism: Bacteroidia bacterium (assembly GCA_044353195.1). Classification (GTDB taxonomy): domain Bacteria; phylum Bacteroidota; class Bacteroidia; order B-17B0; family Aurantibacillaceae; genus UBA4416. The sequence goes on from JBILCJ010000095.1 coordinate 4,888, forward strand.
AGTTATCAACTTATTTCCGAATCAATGCTAGTGGCACTGGGCAATTTGAACGTACATTAATTATTGCTGATGAAGATTCTTATGTGTCTTATTTAGAAGGATGTACTGCACCTCAGCGAGACGAAAATCAATTGCACGCTGCAGTAGTAGAAATTATAACACATAAAAATGCAGAAGTAAAATATAGCACCGTTCAAAACTGGTATCCTGGTGATAAAGATGGAAAAGGTGGTATATTTAATTTTGTAACAAAGCGTGGCATTTGCTTAGAAGATAATTCTAAAATTAGTTGGACACAAGTAGAAACAGGTTCTGCTGTAACATGGAAATATCCTTCCGTTATTTTAAAAGGAAATAATTCTGTTGGTGAATTTTATTCAGTTGCACTAACTAATAATTATCAGCAAGCGGATACTGGCACCAAAATGATTCACATTGGTAAGAATACAAGGTCTACCATAATTTCGAAAGGTATATCGGCAGGTTTTAGTAATAACAGTTACCGTGGCTTGGTGCAAATAAAAAAAGGTGCAACCAATGCTCGTAATTTTTCGCAATGCGATAGTTTATTGATGGGCGATAAATGTGGAGCACATACATTTCCATACATTGAAATAAAAGACAAAACGGCCGTAGTTGAACATGAAGCAACAACAAGTAAAATTGGTGAAGATCAATTATTTTATTGTAAGCAACGAGGCATTGATAATGAAAAAGCCATTGGATTAATTGTAAACGGATATTGCAAAGAAGTATTAAATAAATTACCTATGGAGTTTGCCGTTGAAGCACAAAAATTATTAGCCATTAGTTTAGAAGGAAGTGTAGGGTAAATTAAATAAGTTAAAAGTTGAGAAGGTTATGAAAGTTAGAAAGTTCTCAATTCTTAAATTAAAACAATAGCTTTTTAAACTTTCAAAACAAATTAACTTTCAAAATTGTAAAAATGATATCAATAAAAAATTTACACGCGTCAATTGGCGAAAAAGAAATTCTAAGAGGAATCAATTTAGAAGTAAAGGCTGGAGAAATTCATGCTATCATGGGTCCTAATGGTTCAGGAAAATCAACTCTATCAAGTGTATTAGCAGGAAGAGAAGATTATGATGTAACTGCCGGTGAAGTTATTTTTAATGGAAAAAATTTATTAGAACTATCTACTGAAGATAGAGCCCGCGAAGGTTTATTTTTGGCATTTCAATATCCAATAGAAATCCCGGGCGTAAGTAATATCAATTTTTTACGTACCGCTCTAAATGAAATAAGAGCGTATCATCAGCAAGAAGATATTTCTGCTAAAGATTTTTTAGCGATGGTAAAAGAAAAACAAGCCTTAGTAGAATTAGATGCAAAGCTTACAAATCGCAGTGTGAATGAAGGATTTAGTGGTGGTGAAAAAAAACGAAATGAAATTTTTCAAATGGCCATGTTGAATCCGAAATTAGCTATCCTTGATGAAACAGATAGTGGATTAGATATTGATGCCCTGCGCATTGTTGCAAACGGTGTAAATAAATTAAAATCGAAAGACAATGCAACCATCTTAATTACGCATTACCAGCGCTTATTGGATTACATCGTTCCTGACTTTGTGCACATTTTATATAAAGGAAGAATTGTGAAAAGTGGCGGTAAAGAATTAGCCTTAGAAATGGAAGCAAAAGGATATGATGAAATTAAGCGTGAGTTTGAAAGTGTAGAAAGTTAGGAAAGTAAAAAAGTTTAAGAAAGTAAATTTAAATTTATGGCTACAATTTCAAAATTTGAAGACATTATTGCTTGGCAAAAAGCATTAGAACTTTCAGACTTAATTTATTCTCATTCAAATAAAGAAAAATTCTCTACAGATTATGGATTAAAAGATCAAATGAGAAGAGCATCAATATCCATTGTATCAAACATTGCAGAAGGATTCGAAAGGGAAGGAAATAACCAATTCATATATTTTTTACTAGTAGCGAAAGCTTCCGCAGGAGAATTAAGAGCACAACTTTATATTGCAAAAAATCAAAATTATATTTCACTACTTGAATTTGACATCATAAATCAAAAAGTAATTGAAGTAAGTAAAACTATAAGTGGGTTTATTACCTATTTAAGAACTCAAAAGAAAAATAATTTAGAGGCAAAAAAACTTTCTAAACATTCATAACTATTATACTTTCATAACAAAATGATAACTGAAAAATCTATAATAACTTCAAATCTATTAGAGCAATTACAAAAGCACGCAGGAAAAGTTGGGTTTATGCCTGATGATGAAATTGTTGATGCTATCAGACTTTTAGAAGATAAAGGCATCCCAAATAATAAGCATGAAGATTACAAATACTGCAACATTGAATCTGTCTTACGAAAAGAATTTAAAACAGTTGAACAATCTTTTGATGAATTAACACACAACGATATTGCTCCTTTTAAATTAGATGAAGCCATTAATGTTGTTGTTGTGAATGGTAATTATCAAGTTGATTTAAGTGAAAAAATGGTTGTTAAGCGATTTAATATTTTACCACTTAATGATTTGTTTCCTGCAGAAAAAAAGAGATTAGCGTCCTTAGCAAAATCTAAAACAGATGCTTTAATTGCTTTAAATTCAACATTTACAGGTAACGGATTTTTTTTAGAAATAGAAAAAGATGCTGTATTACCAATGCCATTACATATCATTTACATTAACAGCGGCAGTCAAAACAACGTAGTCAATACACGAAATTTTATTCACGTCAGAGAAAATGCAGAAGTAACCATTGTAGAAAGTTTTTACAACATCGGTGCAGGTAAAGTGTTTTCAAACGTGGTCAGCGAAAAATTAATTGATGAAAATGCGAAGCTAACTTGCTACACCATTCAAACAGAAAATGAATTATCATATGCTGTTCATACCAATCAAGTTAGCGTAAATAAATATGCTAATTACACAAACACAACATTAACCTTATCAGGCGAATTAGTTCGTAATAACCACAATGTTGAATTAGTTGGAGAAAATTGTGAAGCAAACTTAAATGGTTTATTTATTACAAATGGAAATCAATTAGTTGATAATCATACCTTAATTGATCATCAAGTGCCAAATTGCCAAAGTAATGAGCTCTATAAAGGTATTGCAAAAGGTAAATCAACAGGAGTATTTAATGGAAAAATATTTGTCAGAAAAGATGCGCAAAAAACAAATGCCTATCAGAGCAGTAAAAACATTTTATTAAGTGATGATGCTACCATTAATACAAAACCACAATTAGAAATTTATGCTGATGATGTTAAGTGTTCGCACGGGACTTCAACAGGTAAAATAGATGAGGATGCATTATACTACTTAAAGGCCCGCGGCATTGGCGACGAT
>JBILCJ010000059.1:0-11427 GCA_044353195.1 Bacteroidia bacterium
TGTATTAGATTTAATGAAAGAAATTCCTGGATTTAAAACTAACATCCCGCAAGGAGCATTTTATGTTTATCCAGAAGTTTCTGCATTGTTTGGAAAATCATATAATGGTTATATTATTAATAATGCAACCGACTTATCCCTTTATTTATTGGATGAGGCACATGTGGCCTTGGTTCCAGGCGCAGCATTTGGAGATGATAAATACATTCGATTTTCTTACGCTACCTCTGAAGATAAATTAACAGAAGCTTTAAAACGAATGAAAGTAGCCGTTGAAAAATTAAATTAATATTCGATAGAAAATAATACATGAAGAATTTTTCGGTAAAAAAAGAACATATTCGTGAGATTTTTAAATCATTTAATAATTTAAATGTTTTAATTATTGGTGATGTCATGATTGATAGTTACATGTGGGGAAAGGTAAATAGAATTTCACCTGAAGCTCCTGTTCCTATTGTAGCTGTTACAAAAAAAGAGAAAAGGTTAGGTGGTGCGGCTAATGTTGCGCTTAATATCCAAGCTATGGGCGCTAATCCAATTTTATGTTCGGTGATTGGCATTGACTATGAAGGTCAAAATTTTTTAGAGTTGTTAAAAACTCAAAAATTAAGTCAGAAAGGAATTCTTAAATCACGAACGCGCATCACCACTGAAAAAACCCGTGTCATTGGAAATAATACTCAACTTTTAAGAATAGATGAAGAGGTTGATGAGGATATAACACCAGCAGAAACACAGCAACTCATTACTCTTATATCCTACATTATTCAGCACGAAAAAATTGACTGTATCTTGTTTGAGGATTACAACAAAGGTTTAATAACTCCTAAGCTCATATCAAAAGTAGTAGAATTAGCAAAAAGTAAAAGTATACCAACGTGCGTTGATCCAAAAAAGAAAAACTTTAACGCATATAAAGGTGTTACGTTATTTAAACCTAATTTGAAAGAATTGCGAGAAGGATTAAAACTTGATGTGAGTTCAGATAATATTAATGAATTGCAAAGAGCTATTAGTAGCTTTAGAGTAAAGCAAAAATTTGAATCAGCACTTGTTACATTAGCAGAAAAAGGTGTAATTGTAAACTCACGTTCAATTAAGGAACACACTCCTGCGCACATTCGATCTATTGCAGATGTGAGTGGAGCAGGTGATACTGTTATAAGTGTTGCAGCTTTATTAACCGCATTACATGTTAATCCAATTATTACAGCTCACATTTCTAATTTAGCAGGCGGATTAGTTTGTGAACAAATAGGTGTTGTGCCAATCAATAAAGAACAACTACTTGAAGAATCTTTGAAGTTGAATTTCGTAAAATAATATCATTCAACATAAGTTGAATTAACAAACTAATCTATGGCATCAGTAACACCTTACAATAATTCCGATTCAAAAAAAAATCAAGTTGCGCAAATGTTTGATAACATTGCCTTTAGGTATGATTTTTTAAATTCCTTACTATCATTAGGAATTCATAAAGGCTGGAGAAAAAAATGCATCAAATTAATCGCGAAAAAAAATCCTCAATACATTTTAGATGTGGCAACTGGCACGGCTGATTTTGCAATTGAAGCTTTAAAATTAAATCCGACAAAAGTTGTTGGTGTCGACATTAGCGAAGGCATGATGAAATTTGGCAGAGTAAAAATCGAAAAATTAAAAGCCCAAAGTAAAATTACATTACACTATGGAGACGCTGAAACATGCGATTTAGCTGATAATTCGATGGATGCTATTACAGTTGGTTTTGGTGTTCGTAATTTTGAGCATTTGGAAAAGGGACTAATTAATATGAATCGTATTTTAAAGCCAGGAGGGCAAATTTGTATTTTAGAATTTTCTACACCTCGTAAATTTCCATTTAAACAATTTTATAAATTTTATTTTAAATTCGTAACGCCTACTTTAGGAAAAATATTTTCGAAAGATGCGAGAGCTTATACTTATTTACCCGAATCAATTAAAGTGTTTCCAGATAATGAGCATTTTGTATCAATTTTAAAAAATTGTGGGTATGTTAATGCGAGCTTTGAATCTTTGAATTTTGGACTGGCAGCTATTTACCTAGCAGAAAAGAAGTAATTTTTTATCTAAATAAAGCTACTTTACCATTTCGTAGAACTTTTTTATCTGAATTCTTTTGTATCACCTCTAAGTGATATACATAAATATCGTCAGGACATGGATTATTTTTAAATTTCCCATCCCATTTATTATTGATGTTATTTGAAGTGTAAACTACATTTCCCCATCGATCCGAAATAATCAATAAATAGTAAGAATACTCACATTGAAATGTGGGAGAAAATAAATCATTTTTTTCATCCTCATTAGGCGTAAAACTATTTGGAAGATAAATTTCACAATCGCAATTTTTATATTTTACGTTAACGCTATCTGTTTTAGAACCACAATTTTTAGATACTGATCTTACCCAGTAAATCCCTTCTTTTGTTGCGTTTATTGAAGCTAAATTAGACCCTGTATTCCAATACAGTTTCACATCATTATTCGCTTTAATGGAAAGGGTTTTATTTGGTTCACTTTCGCACACAATAAATTCTTTTCCAAAATTCGGTATAGAGCCAGCAAGACTTCTTACTTTAAATGTATCAGTATAAGAGCAACCTTTGTTGTAGCATTTTATCCAATATGTATTCGCTTTTTCTATTTTTATTTGATCGGTTGTTTCTCCTGTGCTCCACAAATAGTAAGGCGTTTTTGTTTTAGGGCAAATTAATAATACTGATCCAGTGCACAAGGATGTATCTCTTATTTTAAATTTTAGTCGTTCAAATGTTTTTACAAATGTGGTTTCATAATAGGTTTGTTTTCCATCTCTTATTTTTAGTAAATACTGGCCTTTATATTTTATATAGTATTGCTTAGAATTGTAAATTGAACCATAAGGTGTGTCCCATTGTATCACTGCATCTTTTGTTAACGTTGATGTTTTAAAATCTATTAAAATAGAATCCCCCAAACATACATAAGTAGTATCTTTCAAAAAAATACTTGTTTTAGTTTGAGATTTAATGTCATGGGAAAACACGAAAATGAAACCAGTAATGAGGTAGCAAATATTTTTTAAAAAAGAGTGCATTATTTTTTTAAAGTACGTTTTAATTATTTTTAAGTTGACAATTAGATTTGTAGCGTGATAGTAATAATCGTTCCATGGTCAGTTTCATCATGGTCTTGTTTATCAATTATTTCTACTTTTTGATTTTTCCCAGTAAGTTTGGTATTAAGCTCCAGAATATTTTCTATTGTTTTTGTTCCTAGTGATTTATGGTCAGATTTAGCATGTTCTTTTGCTTTTTTGTATCCAATGCCATCATCTTCAATGATAATTAATAATGTTTTTTTATTTATTTTTTTCAACCGAATAAACAAAGTGCCGTGTTCGTGTTTTGGCAATATTCCATGTATGATTGAGTTTTCAGCATATGGCTGAATAATCATATTCGGTATTTTTATTTCATCCGTTTTTAAATCCAAATCTATATCTATTTGAAAGTCAAATTTTCCCTTAAACCTCTCTTTTTCTAACTCTAAATAATAATTTAATCGAACAATTTCTTCACTCAATAAAATTTCACTTTGCGACGCCTTTTCAATAATCATACGTATCAACCTCGAAAATTTAGCAAGGTATTCACTCGCTTTTAGTGAGTCGTTGATGTTAATGTAATTTTGTATGCTTGTTAAGGAGTTGAAAATAAAATGTGGGCTCATGAGTGAGTTCATGGCTTGATGTTTTAATAAATTTACTTGCCTATCTTCTTGTACGCGTCGAGTTGCATTCTTTTTAATTCTCTTAATAACGAAGTAAGAGAATATGCTTAATATAAATAACGAACCAAAAATTAAACTCAAGTTAAACCAAATGGTTTGTTTAAATGGAATGTCTTTTTTTATTGAAATCAAAATTGGATCAGACCAATTAATGCCATCATAAGAACATGTAATTTCAAGACTGTGTTTACCTCCTTCTAATGATGTTAAATGGACTTGTGTATTTTCTAAATTTAACCATCTGCTCTTATCAAATTTATATTTATAATATTGTTTATTAGGCTTTATAAATAATGGACTTATAAATGTGATAACAATATCACTTTCCGAACTGTTTAAATATAAATTATCATTAATTAAATGTGCTGTTTTTTCATCAACTTCAATCGATGAAATAAAAGGTTTTTTTGCGATTTTAATATTAGATAATAAATCACTTATCTTACAAATGGTTGTACCTCTATTTGTGCAGATACAACAATTATCATCGTTAAACACGATATCATTTACCGTATTAGACTGAAGGCCATTTGTTTTATTGTAAATAACAATAGGGTTAAATTTTTCATCGCAAATAAATAGTCCATCCAAAGTTGCTACCCATATTTTATTTTTGTAAAATTTTATTTTTTTAACTGATGTTAATCTATGTTCTCCAATTTGTTGTATAATTGTTGAGTCTTCTAAAATTGTAATCCCATTATCGTGAGCTAGGTAAGTTCTGTTTTTATAATGTTGAATGTGATTGATGTTATAGTTGAAGATTTCTTTTTTATATTGCTTTAAGTTTTTTGATTTTAAATTATAAATGGATAAACCTTCTGATGTTCCTATGTATAGATTCCCATTCCGATCGTTTAAACTATTTATTTTTGTTCGATAATCTATGTAAGAAATGAGCGTATCAGCTAGTACAAATTTTCCTGAATTATAATTTTTTATTTTATACAAAGTAGCAGTTCCATCTGCAATATAGGCTTCGTTTGGCTTTTCAGAATATTCGAATAAGCGCGATTGAACTGGAACAAAGTTGTAATAGTCCTCATTCATCAAAACAGATTTTGTTTTATTTGAAATAGAGTTTGTTTTCGAATAAATAATAGTTTGACCAATTGTTTTAATATCGAAAATTTCTTCTCGAAAAATATCGTCTGGAGGAACTATTGTTTGAGTATTACTCGTTTTTTTGTCATAAACAAATAAACCATTAATGGTTCCTACACACACATTCTCATTTACAAATGCAGCGCAAGTTACCGGTAAAATTTTTCTGCCAGATGTGAAATTAATATTTTTGAATAACGAATTTTGAATTAAATATACACCATCATTAAATGTTCCTATCCAAATATTTTCATCATTGTCTTTTACAATACAATTAACCAATACCTTGTCTATTCCTAAAATGTCAAAAACATTGTACGTGATATCATTTTCAATTACATATAAATTATCGTCTGGCGCATTTGAAAACCAAACTCTATTGTACTTGTCAACTAGCAATTTACTGACATTCGCTACATTATTTGAGCTAAAAAAACTATTTGCTTTTTGAGTATTAACACTAATTATTTTTGTAATGACATCGTCTTTTAAGCATAAAATAGCATTGTCTGTTCCTAAATAAATAATACCATCTTCATTTTCTGTAATTGAATAAATAGGACATTTCCTGTCAATATCAATTTTCGCCTGCTTATCACCATTAAAAAAATACAAACCATTTGTTCTTCCAATTAAAACCTTACCTGATTTTGTTTTGAAAATACAATGTGCTCTATCATCCTTATTAGCAATAAACAAATCATCGCCAGTTATTTTATTTGTTTTAATTTCGAGTGATGATACACATATTTGATCGGTAATCGAATAGATGTAATTTTTTGTAAAAATCAATTCATCAACCGAATTAGTAAATTTTAATTTTTCATTTAAGGTGGCAGTGTTAGTTTTATTATTGAAATTATAGACACCTTCTTTTCTGTTGATGATGACCAATTGATTTTCTAAGTTGAAACCAATGTTTCTGATGTAGTTAGATTTTAAAGACGTTTTTGGTTTTATTTTTTGAAAATTATATCCGTCAAAATTATATACACCATTTTCTGTTGCTAAATATAAAATATGATTAGCGTCTTGTTTGATGGCGAATATATTGGCGTTACTAAGACCATCTTCTGGACCAAAATGCTGAAACGAAAAACTTCTGTTTTGACCAAAAGCAAAGCAAGTAATGAATATTACGATTATACCTAGTAGATATTTAAAATTTGATAATTTCCTCATACAATTTAAAACAACGTTAGAATCGTTGTTCGACTTCCTAATAATTTAAATAATGTTTAATAAATTATTTCGGAGTTACGGCTCTTGTTTTTAGGAATTCAGAAAACTCTTGAGAGCGTGCTTTTGAAACTTGAATACTTGTGCCGTCAGACATGATAATCGTTCCGCCTTCAGCATTCGAGTATTCTTTAATGTAATCAATGTTAATCAAAGATGAACGATGGATTCTGAAGAAAACATTTGTTGGCAATATGGCTTCAAATTCTTTCAATGTTTTTGATGCGACTATTTTCTTATTATTATTATTACTTAGAAAAATATTCGTGTAATTATCTGAAGCTTCTAACCAAACTATGTCTTTATAATCGATAAGTGTAAATCCTTTACTGTGATTAATTAAAACAAGATTTTTATCTACATTCGCAGTATTGGTAACAACTGTTTTTTGTTCATAATAATGCACCACTTTTTTTACCGCCTCTTGCAGTTCTTTTAGGATCAATGGTTTTAAAAGGTAATCGATGGCTCCAGCTTTTACAGCATTAATACCATGCTCACTATAGGCCGTTAAAAAAATTAAACAAAAATCTCGATGCGCTAATCCATCAATCATCTCTAATCCAGTCATTCCTGGCATATTGATATCACAAAAAACAACTTGTGGTTTTAAGTCTTGTATCAATTTTTTTCCTTCCATACCGCTCGAAGCTTCTGCTATGACAACTATTTCCGGACAATAGCTTTCAAGCATCGTTTTGGTGTTGCTACGACTATTTTCTTCGTCGTCAATGATGATGGTAGTATAGGTTTGCATCTCAAATTATTTTTAAGCTAATCTAATCAAATTTAAACTAAAATCCAATACTTTTATTCAATATTCTACCTTTTGTGTCAAATACTGTTTTTTGAAACAGAGTATTTATTAACTTGCACTTTTATTAAATATTTCATTATGATTTTAAGATTGATTACTGCCGTTTTTTTTACGACTTTTTTTGGAAATATAGTTGCGCAAAAAAACATATCCGTAGAAGATATTTTTACGTCTAGAAAATTCTCGTCCAAATCTGCTTCTGGGTTTAAAGCCTTAAAAAATGGGATGCATTATACAGATATTGTATCTGAAAATGGGAGTAACCAAATTGTGAAGTACGATTTAAAAACTGGAAAAAAGCTGGCTATTGTATTAGATAATAAAAGCCTGAAAGTTGCTGGAAATCCAATTGATATAAGCGATTATTCTTTTAGTCCGGATGAGTCAAAAATTGTATTTAAAACAAACGTTGAAGAGATTTATCGCCGCTCATCTAAAGCTGAATATTTTATTTACGATATTAATAAAGGTACACTTTCAGCATTGTCAAATAATGGCAAACAAATGTTTGCAACCGTTTCTCCGCTGGGCAATAAAGTAGCATTTGTTCGTGATAATAATTTATTTATGAAAGATTTAGATTCTAATCAAGAATCACAAATCACGATGGATGGAAAAAATAATGAAATAAAAAACGGCTGGGCTGATTGGGTTTACGAAGAAGAATTTAGTAAAGCCGATTATTTTGAATGGAATGCAGATGGAACCAAACTTGCATTTGTTCGATTTGATGAGAGAAAAGTAAAGGAATATACTTTTGATACATATAACAATAATTTATATCCTGATAAAGTAACATTCAAGTATCCAAAAGCAGGCGAGGATAATTCCCTTGTTTCTGTTCATATTTATGATTTGAAATCTACGAAAACTATTAATGTTGAATTAGGTACCGAATTAGATATTTACATTCCGCGTATTAAATGGACAACAGATCCAAATTGTTTATCCATACAAAGAATGAATCGATTGCAAAATAAGTTAGAGTTATTTTACGCTAACGCTTCAACTGGTGATTCAAAAGTCATCTTAACTGAAGAATCTAAAACGTATGTTGATGTCAGCGATGATTTAGTGTTCTTACCTAATGCTAAAGGGTTTATTTGGACGAGTGAGAAAGACAATTTTAATCATTTATACCTTTATGACAATGATGGAAAATTAGTAAATCAAATTACAAAGGGCAGCTGGGACGTTATTTCTTTTTACGGATTCGACTCTAATCAAAATGTTTTATATTATCAAAGCACTGAACAAGGCCCTATTAATAGAGTTTTATACAGTATTGGTTTAAACGGCAAAAATAAAAAATCCTTATCTCCTTTATCAGGCACTACAGATGCAGAATTTAGTAATGGTTTAAAGTATTACGTGAGTGCATTTTCGGATGCAAATACGCCCCCTATTTATGAACTTCATAGTGCCGATGGAAAGCTGATTAAAGTTCTTGAAAATAATGCAGATTTAATTTTAAAAATGAAAGATTACAGCTTATCTAAAAAAGAATTCTTTTCATTTAAAAATACGGATGGAGTTGAGTTAAATGGTTGGATGATGAAACCAAGTCATTTTGATCCTTCGAAAAAATACCCACTTTATATGTATGCCTATAACGGCCCCGGTTCTAATAAATGCAACAATGCTTGGGACAGAACAGATTTTTGGTGGCATTCATTACTAAACCAAGAAGGTTATATGGTGGTGTGTGTCGATGGCAGAGGAACTTTAGGTCGAGGAAGAGAATTTAAACATAGTACGTATTTACAATTAGGTAAGTTAGAGGTGCAAGATCAAATAGAAGCGAATCAATACATTGGTAATTTACCATTTGTAGATAAAACACGCATTGGCTTCATGGGTTGGAGTTATGGTGGATATATGGCGTCTTTGTTAATCAGTAAAGGAGCAGATTATTTTAAAGCGGCAATCGCTGTGGCACCTGTTACCAATTGGAAATTTTATGATAATATTTACACTGAGCGTTTTTTGCGAAAACCATCTGATAACAAAAGCGGATACGAGGATAATTCTCCAATTAATTTTACTAAAAAAATTAAAGGAAAGTTTTTGTTAATTCATGGTAGTGGGGATGATAACGTTCATTATCAAAATTCAATGGAGCTATCTCGAGAATTGATAAAAAACAATATTCCATTCGATTTTATAACTTATCCAAATAAAAATCATGGTATATCTGGTGGTTTAACGCGAACACATTTATACAATAAAATGCTAACGTTCATCAAGGTTAATTTATAAATTAGTAGTTACAGAAGTGAAATACTCCCTTAGTTTAATTTTATTTATATGCGTATTCTTGGAAGTAAAATCCCAAGTTTTCTATCCCGTTGACAGTAGTTATATTTCTGTCGTAACACATGAACAAAAATTAAATTTCAGGTCATTCAAATATCAAAAAATAGACACGTCAATTAATCGTATTCAAAATTATTCACCTTATAATACCAATGGTAGTTATGGTTTGCCATCTTCACCACTAACTTTTAGTTACGAAACAAAGAAGCTTGGTTTCAATTTTTATCAAGCACCTTATCAAAATGATGTATTCAATCAGCATCATATTTTATATTATCAAACCAAAGGACCTTTTGCTAGTTTAACAGGTATTGCAGGCAGTAAGCAAGAACAAAATTTCGATTTTTTATTTAGCAATACTTTAAAAAATAAATTGAATATCACATTAGGGTTTAAACGTTATGGCAGTTTGGGATTTTACAAACGTCAGCAAACATTTACCAATAATTTTTATACAACAAGTCATTATAAAAGTAAATCCAATAGAGTTGGTTATTATGCCTTTTTTCTATTCAATAAAAATAAACACCTTGAAAATGGTGGATTAACATCTGATACCGTTTTTAAGGAAAATATCAACATCAATAAACAACTCTTAGCATTGAATTTAAGCGCTGCAAAGCGAGAGTTAAGACAAACGACGGTTAATTTTAATCCTTGGTTTCGCTTAAATAAAAAAGAAGATAGTTCAACTGTTTTTTCACATTACATCAATTATGAAATAGAGTATCGAGGTAATTATTCGAAATACTTAGATGATGGCATTTCAACAGATAATTATTATAACGTGTTTTATTTTGATACTTTGAAAACAAATGATTCGAGCCACTGGCGTAATTTTTCAAATGCTGTAAATTATGTTTTAGATATAAAACCTATTCATTCTAAATTACAAGTAGGGTTTAGAAATGAATTTAACCAAACCTATCAACATGGCTTTGATTCTGTTATTAAGAATAATAGTTTGCAGGCTGGCTTTTATATAAATGACAAACGTTATAATGGTTTTATAAAGGCAAGTTATATTGTTAATGGTGGTAATGCAACTGATTATCAAATTGAAATCAATAATGAAATAATCAAGAAATTGGTTATTAGGGATAAATCATTTTCATATAAATTGCTTATTAATTTTTCGAGAGAACAACGGCATCCCGATTATATTTATAATAGGTGGATTAGTAATCACTATCAATGGAAAAATAATTTTGTGCCAATAGAAAAAATTCAATCAACCATTGGAGTTTCTAGTTTAGATAACCGTTTTGGATTTGGTGTAATATCTCAAAACATAAAGAATCAAATTTACCTGAATGAGCTTGTTACCCCAGAACAAACATCCGCAACGATTCAAAATATGACAGCATTTATTTATAAAGATTTTTTAATCGCTAAGCATCTAGGTATTAATGTGAAGTACAATTATCAATCGTCTTCTTACCAAGCTATTACTTCATTGCCAACTCATATTTTCAATTCCGCATTATTTTACCAAGGTGCTTTGTTTAAAAATGCATTGCAACTTCAAGTTGGATTTAATGCAACCTATTTTAGCGAATTTAACGGCATGGCTTATTCTCCAGCTTTAAATATGTATTATGTGCAAACTCAAAAAACAGTTGGCAATTACCCCTATGTTGATTTCTTCATAAATGCACGTATTAAGCCCGTTCGATTTTTTATTAAAATTGATCACGTTAATCAAGGCTTTTTTGGAAGTAATTATAGCCTCACCCCAAATTATATTCAAAATGATAGAGCCTTTAAATTTGGTTTAAATTGGTTGTTTTTTGATTAGTATAAATTGATATTAATTTATTAATTTAGCCTACATTAAAAAATAAAATCCATATGTCAAAAATTCATAATTTTAGTGCAGGTCCAGGTATTTTACCTTTAGAAGTATTACAACAAGCATCTGATGCATGTTTAAATTTTGATAATTTAAATTTATCATTACTTGAAATTTCTCATCGTAGTAAAAACTATGAAGCTGTTATTGATGAATCTCATCAATTAATAAAAGATTTATTTGAAGTGGGCGACGATTATGATGTGATGTATTTAGGAGGTGGAGCAAGTCTCCAGTTTGCTATGGTTCCTTATAATTTATTAAGAGAGAGTGGCACTGCTGCCTATGTAAACAC
>JBILCJ010000158.1:0-5560 GCA_044353195.1 Bacteroidia bacterium
TGTTTGGGCAAGTAAAGCAATTAAAGAATCTAAAATCATAGGTAACACGAATGTGATTGCTTCCTCAGAAGATAAAAACTTTAGTTACATTCCTAAAGGATACGAAATTCCAAAAGATGCAGATTATTTACATATCACGTCTAATAATACAATTTATGGAACGCAGTTAAAAGAATTTCCGAAATGCGATATTCCTTTAGTGTGTGATATGAGTTCAGATATTTTTAGTCGTAAGATTAATGCAAACGATTTTTCATTAATCTACGCTGGAGCACAAAAAAACATCGGTCCTGCAGGAAGCACAATGGTGATGATTAAGAAAGGAATTTTGGGTAAAACAGGCCGTAAAATGTTATCGATGTTGGACTATCAAGTTCATATCAAAGGTGGAAGTATGTACAACACGCCACCTGTATTTCCTATTTATGTAACGATGTTAACGTTACGTTGGTTAAAAGAGCACGGTGGAGTTAGTTGGATTGAAGGAATCAATCAACAAAAGGCTGATTTATTGTACAACGAAATTGATAGAAATTCACAGTTCGTTGGCACAACCGTTAAAGAGGATAGAAGTAACATGAATGCATGTTTTCTTTTGAATAAAATTGAGCTTGAACCTGAATTTGATAAGTTAGTAAAAGAGGCAAATATAAGCGGTATACGAGGACATAGAGATGTTGGTGGTTATAGAGCATCTATGTATAATGCGCTGCCGTTAGAAAGTGTACAGGTGTTAGTGGATGTGATGAAACACTTTGAATCTAAGTTTTCTTAGTGCAAATACTGAAGTCATATTCATACAATAAATACAAGCCGGTTTCGTTGTTTAAAATGAAATGTATCATTGTATTATTCGTATCATTTTTTACTTTGTCTGCATTAGCGCAAGAAGACGTTAAGGTAACAAGTTTGCCAAAATTTTCTATCCGTGCCAATGTTGGTATTCCAAAAGTTGCATCAAGCAAAGCGCTTCGAAGTTCTTTTTCAGGAGTTTCTTCATTGGATATAAATCTTAACTATAAATTGTTTGGTGGTTTTTTTGCAGGCATTGGTTTCAATCATGTGTATTATAAATCGCAAAAACATTTTAGAGAACAATTTATCAATACCTCGATGCAAATGCAAAATGGTTATTTGAAAATTGGCTACGATCATTTTTTTAGCGATAGAGGATTTGCAACCATGAGTTTGAATACTGGATTTGGTTCAACTCAGTTTTCTGCTATTAAATACAAAAATGATTCCTTGATAGGCAAATATCCAACTCATTTTACAAGCTCATTTATGGAGCCTTCTGTAGCCCTTAATTTTTTGGTAGAACCTAATTTTGCTTTTGGAGGTTATATTTCTTACCATTATAATTTTTCACAATTTAACCCAGCTTATGCAGGCTTTGATAAATGGCTTGATTACACGCGTATTAGTAATAAATGGAATACTAGTTTAATTACTATTGGATTTGGATTTTATTACGCTATAGGAAAAGTTAATTAAAAAGTTATGACAAACATTGCCATTTTTGCCTCAGGAGGAGGAACAAACGCCGAAAATTTATTTCAGTATTTTAATAATGATAAACGTGTAAAAATAAAATTAGTTGTCACTAATAATGAAAAAGCCGGTGTTATCGAAAGAGCAGAACGTTATAAAAAAAATGTCCAATTGATTAGTAAAACCGCATTGAATGAATACACGGATAAAATCATTGAATTTTTAGAAACTGAAAAAATAGATTTTATTGTATTAGCAGGTTTTTTATTAAAAATCCCGGAAGCGTTTATCAAAGCATTTCCAAATAAAATAATAAACATTCATCCTTCGTTATTGCCTAAATACGGTGGAAAGGGAATGTATGGTGCATTTGTTCACGAAGCAGTTATTGCCAATAAAGAAACTAAAAGTGGAATTACTATTCATTTTGTGAATGAAGAATACGATAAAGGCGAAATTATTTTACAGAAAGAATGTGCTTTAGATGAGTTTGATACTGCTGAATCCTTAGCAAAAAAAATTCATGAATTAGAAATGGAATTTTTACCAAAAGCGATTGAAACCTTATTGTAGTTTTTATTTGCCTTCTTCTTTCCATCTGTAATAACAGTCCATCACACGATAATACAAATCGTACCCTTCGGTATTTATGATGAAGTCATTACTTAAATAATAACAGTATTTCCTGAATTTTTCAAAATCAATCGTTTCATCGCCAGTTAGTTTACGAAGAGTTTCTCCGTTAAATTTTTTACCAACTTCCTCTTGAATAAAAATCTCTTCAAAAATTTTAGCTAGTTTTTTTTGTTCTTTTCCTTTTTTGCTGAATTCCATGTAAAGTGCACTAATCGGACTTTCAACTGCATTAATGGTTTTTAGCTTAGAATTTGAAATGACACGTTTCATGTAATCCCTTTCGTAAGGTTTTAGTTTAAATTCACTAACAACAACTTGATTTATTTTATAGGTAGTTTCTTTCATAATTACTTTACACAACTTATTAATTTCTATGTAAAGTGTTTTTACTGGCATTTTCAGTCTTTGATAACCAATAAAAGAAAATAGGACGGAGTCAGTTAAGTTAGCTGCAATGCTAAATTGACCATTAACATCACTCAGCTGACCTTGTCCGGTTCGTGTGTTGATGACATATGCAAATGGCATTACACTTATGCTATCCGAACTATAAATGGTTCCTTTAAGTGTAATCTGTTGCGCTTCTGATTTAACAACACACAAGAGTCCAATCAAAAATGGTAAAAGATATGTTGAGTTGTTAAAAAACCTCATATTTCAAATATAGATACTTATTCACAGTCAGTTAATAATTTAACCTTTTTTATAGCAATTTTTAGTGTAAATTTAATCCCAATATATGGATAATTTTATTGTATCAGCTAGAAAATATCGTCCACAATTGTTTAACACAGTTGTGGGGCAAAGCCATATTACTGATACTTTAAAGCAAGCTATAAAAAATGGTAAGATAGCACAAGCCTATTTATTCTGC
Source organism: Bacteroidia bacterium (assembly GCA_044353195.1). Lineage (GTDB taxonomy): Bacteria > Bacteroidota > Bacteroidia > B-17B0 > Aurantibacillaceae > UBA4416. Next base: position 3,002 of record JBILCJ010000158.1, read on the forward strand.
GGACCGCGTGGTGTTGGTAAAACAACCTGTGCTCGTATTTTTGCAAAAACGATAAACTGTACCAATCTTACAACCGATGGTGAAGCTTGTGGCGCTTGCGATTCATGCGTATCGTTTGATTCTGGTGCTTCTTTAAATGTGTATGAATTAGATGCCGCATCAAACAACTCGGTTGATGATATTCGTAATTTAGTTGACCAAGTGAGATTTGCCCCTCAGTTAGGCGATTATAAAGTGTATGTGATTGATGAGGTTCACATGTTGTCACCTTCTGCATTTAATGCGTTTTTAAAGACTTTAGAAGAACCACCCAAGCACGCTAAATTTATTTTGGCAACAACCGAAAAACATAAAATAATACCAACTATTTTATCTCGTTGTCAAGTCTTTAGTTTTAATAGAATTAGACCTGAAGATATTGCTATTCAATTGGCTCATATTGCTAAAACAGAACAAATCACCTACGAACAAGAAGCTTTAAATATCATTGCACAAAAAGCCGATGGCGGTTTGCGCGATGCGTGTTCCATTTTTGATCAGATGGTTACATTTACAGGTAATCATCTAACGTACAAGGCTGTTGTAGAAAATTTACACGTACTTGATTATGAATATTATTTTAAATTAACGGATGCTGTTTTAAATAATCGCATGGGTGAAGTGATGGTAACCTTTGATGAGATTTTAAAGAAAGGATTTGATGGTCATAATTTCATCATCGGTTTTGGAGAGCATTTGCGTAATCTATTAGTTAGCAAAGATCAATTTACGGTTCAATTACTTGAAGTAAGTGATCAATTAAAACAACGTTTTTCTGATCAATCAAAATTGTGTGAAGTGCCTTTTTTATTAAATGCTTTAAATTACATTAGTAAGTGTGACGTTAACTATAAGTCTGCCAAAAATCAACGACTGCAGGTTGAAATGACTCTCTTACAAATTAATAATTTAACTGCCGCACTTTCAAATGCGGAAAAAAAAAAGATGAATTCGTAAATTCGGTAAACGCTCAAGTTGCTAGCGACACTAATCAAGCAACTACTCCAGTTGCAAAATTTAATGCCATTCCTCAAATTCAAACAACGCAGACGCCTGTCGTTGGATTTAATGAGCTAAAAATAAAATCACAGTTTTTGTTGAAGGATAATGGTGTCCAACAACCATCAAGTGCTAAAAATCCTTCTGAAGATGTAGTGCCTTCCAATACTGAAGTTGAAATAGAACTAACGAATGAACATGCCTTACAAGGGGTTAAACAGTTCGCTGAATTAAAGTTACAAAGTGGCAATAGACAATTGTATGCCACATTAACATCTAGTAAAATTAGTTTTCAATCTCCTACAATCTTAATTGAATTAAATAACGAAGTGCAACGCGAAATGCTTATCGCAATTAGGCAAGATATGTTAGACGAACTACGCACGATCTTGAAGAATAAACAAACTCAGTTAGAAATAAAAGTATTAGAAACCGTTGATTCGTTGAAAGCCTATAAGCCAATGGATAAATTTAAATTGATGTCTGAAAAGAATCCTATGCTTTTAGAACTTAAAAAACGATTTGATTTAGATATCGAATATTAAAGATTCTACAAATTGTAGCAATACACTCCTATAAAACGTATTACTTTTGATTTATAAAAAATCAGAATATGTCGAAAACAAAAACCTCTTATTTTTGTCAAAGTTGTGGCGCACAAGCTGCTAAATGGGCCGGAAAATGCAATAGTTGCAGCGAATGGAATACATTGGTGGAAGAAGTCATTCATAAAGAAACTAAGAATGATCGTCTGCAATTATTTTCTGCAAGTAAGAATGAAAATCATAAATCAAATCAATCCATTTTATTACAAGAAATTGGAATTTCAGAATACCCTCGTATTCCTGTTCCTGGCCAAGAGTTAACACGAGTGTTAGGTGGCGGCATTGTGCCCGGAAGTTTGGTTTTATTTGGTGGAGAACCTGGTATTGGAAAATCAACGTTGATGTTGCAACTTGCTTTAAGACTAAAGAATTTAAAAGTACTTTATGTGAGTGGCGAAGAGAGCGAACAACAAATAAAAATGCGTGCAGAACGTATTGGTGTTACTACCGAAAATTGTTTTATTCTTCAAGAAACAAATACACAAAATATTTTTACGCAAATAAATAGTGTTCAGCCGCAATTGGTTGTCATTGATTCTATTCAAACCATACACACGGCTTATATTGATAGTAGTCCCGGAAGTGTAAGTCAGGTGAGAGAATGCGCCGCTGAATTTTTACGGTTTGCCAAAGAAACAAATGTGCCAGTATTTATGATTGGACATATTACAAAAGAGGGAAGTTTAGCAGGGCCAAAAATATTAGAACACATGGTTGATACCGTGTTACAATTTGAAGGCGATAGAAATCATATTTACAGATTACTCCGTGCTACTAAAAATAGATTTGGAAGCACCAACGAAATGGGTATTTACGAAATGAATGGCGATGGTTTGAAGGAAGTTTTAAATCCATCTGAAATTTTAATTACCGATAGAAATGAAGCAACTAGTGGTGTTGCGATTGCGGCAACATT
>JBILCJ010000103.1:0-7684 GCA_044353195.1 Bacteroidia bacterium
TGAAACACAAGCTTTGGTTAGCACGGCAGCTTATGGCACGCCACAGCGTTCTTCAACTGGTTTTGATTTAAGACGATTATCAATGTTGTTGGCTGTTTTAGAAAAACGCTGTGGATTCAGATTAGGCGCAAAAGATGTGTTTATTAATATTGCAGGAGGATTAAAAGTAGAAGATCCAGGAATAGATTTAGCATTAGTTTGTGCGGTGTTATCAAGTAACGAAGATTTACCAATTCCTCAAAATGTATGTTTTGCTGCCGAAGTAGGATTAACGGGTGAAATAAGACCTGTGAGTCGAATTGAACAACGTATTTTTGAAGCACAGAAATTAGGATTTGAAAAAATATTTATTTCAACTTATAATTTAAAAGGCTTAAATTTAAAGCAGCTAAAAATTGATGTGGTGGCGGTTACTAAAATGGAAGATGTGTTTAGTAAACTGTTTGGATAATTTTTTTAAATAAATCGCTATCCGTTTTTTTTAGTTTTTAATTCGAAACAAAAACAGAAATGAATACCTTGATAAAAAAAATGAGTAAGCATTTAGCAAATGCATTAACTGAAAATAACATACTTGAACCGACAGTATTACAACAAAAAATAATTTCAAAAATAAACAGTGGAGCTGATTTAATTATTGAAAGTGAAGATAATTCCGGCAAAACTACCGCACTTGTTTTAACTACTATTCATAAGTTAAAGGAGCCGTTTGAAGATGCAGCTCGCGCCTTAATTATTGTTCCAAGTATTGACCATGCCATTGAAATGGAAAATCAATTTAAATTATTGTCAGTTGGAACTAAATTAAGAATTCATACAGCACATGAAGGCGGAAAAATAGACAAACAAAATGAAGATATTTATATTGGCGCCGATGTTGTGATTGGAACACCAAAACGAATCATGGAAATTTATTTTCGTAAGAATATTAATATTACAAAAGTTAAATTGTTTGCGATTGATGATACAGAACTTGTCGTTAAAAATTTACACCAAGGTTATATACATAGGTTAGCAGATAGTTTACCTAAATGTCAGCATTTAATTTTTACGAATGCCTATTCTGAAAGAATTGAAGCCATGATTGAAAAGTTTATGGTGGCACCGCAATTAATAAGTTAAGAATAATTTTTATTTATTCTTTTATAATTTTCTTTCTTAAAACTGAATGGTTTTTATTCTCTATTTCTATAACGTAAATACCTTTTGAAAATGATGATAAATCAATATTTATGTTTGCTTCTTCTTGTAATTTAGAATTGGTAAATAAAGTATTTCCTAATGCATCATAAATAGAAATTTTTTCAATTGTTTGTTTCACATTCTCAATCGTTAAATCCTTATTAACTGGGTTAGGATAAGAAAAATATAGTGCCCCATTTTCATTTTCATGAATAGACGTAACACAGGTTAATTTATTAATGTAATCCCACAATGTATTGTCAAAAGAAGAGGCTGCTAAACTAAATCCACCAGCTGTATTTCCTTGCCTCACAATAACGATATTTTGACTAGGAACGATATAAATTTTTTGATCGTTTTTACCTAAAGCACAATACATATCATTTGGAGCATTCGACATTAAGGTATTTGGAAAAACAATTTGTGATTGTGGACTCATAAAACTTGATTTCCCATTCAGCCACCATAAATAGCCATAAGAATTGTTTAATACTTGTGAGGTATTGGTCATGGTTTTAAAATACAATGAATCCTTCATTAAAGTATCTGCATTCCAGATGCCTTTATTCAAATTTAGTAAACCAAAACGAGCCAAATCTCGAGCCTTGCTGTAATATATTTGTTGCAACCAAATACCTCCCATTCCAATACGTGATTTTATCCAATTGGTTGTTATTGCATTGTAGTTTAATGCAGTAGCATTACTAACCACGTCTTGAACTTTGCGATAAGCAACTGTATGGTAGGCCCAGCGGGCGCCTGCATTTGCCTTATAAATTAAACACGTTTTTGCGGTATCCTCATTATCACAAGGTAATGGTGGTTCATCATCTAAGCCGCTAGTCATTTCTAATAAATTCTTTATGGTAATCAAATTTTCTTTTATTAATGGCGCGCTTGTCCAGCCAGTTCCTAAATAAGTAGACACAGGATTGTTGATATTGATAAATCCTTTTTGTTGAGCTACACCAGTAATAAAAGAAGCTAAGCTTTTACTGGCAGAAGCCCAATAAAACGACGAATCCTTAGTGTAGGTGCCAAAATATTTTTCTAAAACACGTTTGCCATCTTTTAAAATTATAAAAGCTTTTGTGTTTTTTGCTTGAAGGTAATTGTATAACGAATCAATGCGTGGTTGGCAATAGCCTATCGATGAAGGTAAAATTGAATCCCACGTTGTACTTGTTAATGGGGGAAAATAAAGACTTTGAGCTTTTATTGTTACATTGATAAATATAATAGCTAGAACTAAAAGTTGTTTTTGTTTCATGTAATTTTATTTAACATTCGTTTGGCTCGATGAAGATATAAAAGTTTAATTTAAAATTAAATTTTTCGGTACATTTATAGTGTATGGAAAATTCAAATCAAAACATTACCAATTGGTTTTTAAAAGTTGGAAAAATTGAAGGCTATAGTTATTTAATATTAGTTTTCTTTGCTATGCCTTTAAAATACATATTTCATATTCCTGAATACGTTCGTCCTGTTGGTACTTTACATGGTGTATTGTTTGTGGCATTTATGGTTTTATTAGCAATTATGTTCTTTAAAGTAAAGATGTCATTTAGAAATGCGGCCCTTTGTTTTTTATTGTCATTAGTGCCTTTTGGAACTTTTTTCTTAAAAAGGTTAGTTTAGCATTTACTTTATTTTTGAAAATTTATTTGAATATCGGTATTCAAATTTTAAATCTTTTACTGAATATGTTTTTGATTTTGAATGGCATTTAAAATCAATGTTGCAATCATGAACTGGCCACCAATTTATTTTAGAAGGTGTTTTCTCTACTATAAAAGTGACAAGTTTAAAATGGTAAATAGGATATGATAAACTTCCTATCATATTGATGTAAGTCAAGCTATTTCGATAATTCATTTTTCTTTCTACGTTAACATTGGATAGTAAAATGATGTGTGTATTTTGAATCTTGTTCGGCAAGTTAATATCTGGAAAGTACGCATGCTTGCCAATAAACAGTGTGTCTATGCTTTGTTCATATTTAGAATATATAGCTTTAACGTATTCGGAAATAGCTTCTTTATAAGCGTCTGATTCATTTTTAATAACAAAATCAGAATTAGTTTGACCAAAAACAAACATCGGAAAAATAAAGTGTAAATATATTTTTTTCATAGGGCTAAATTAGAAGGATTCATAAATACATACAATACAAATCTTTTAAGATTTCTAAAAAGTAAAAATCTAAATAGGCCCATGTATGATTTGAAATTACTTCAATCTTTCTAAAACACCTTTACGTTTAACAATGTTTTGGTAATCCCATTGTATCTCTTTTGACTTATTAAGCCAACGCTTCAAATCTTTGGTATTAATTTCTTTGATAGATGTATAAGTCACCGACGCATCTTTAAATTTGCCGCTTTTTCCTGGCACTAATCGTTCTTCTTCAAAACTAACTCCACTCCAAAACAATAATTGCAAACCTGCTTTTAGTTTGCTATATCCAACAATAGGATTGCCATCCAAAAACCAAACAGGATGAGCATGCCAAATTTTATGCTCGGCTTCAGGCAAGTGTTTGCAAATTTCTTGATATAAGAGCTCACACATTTCTTTGTCTTTTTCCAACTGCGAATCATGGTAGGTTTGTATGGATTTTAAAATCATCATGAGGTATTTCAAATGTAATTTTTAATATTTGAATTTCTACGACAATGTTAACTAAAAAAGCCTTTTTATTCCATCAATTTTTTTATATTTAGTGCATATTATTTATTTTAAATATGAACGCATTACAAAATTATGCCTTAGGGCAATGGGCAGCTGGTTCTGAAAAAGGACAAGAATTATATAATGCAATAACAGGCGATGCTATTGCAACTACAAGTAGTAAAGGATTAGATTTTGGAGCCATGTGTCATTATGCGCGCACCGTTGGTGGACCAAAATTACGCAACATGACGTTTCAACAACGTGGTTTAATGTTGAAAGCATTAGCACTGCATTTGCAAAGTAAAAAAGAAGAATTTTATAAAATATCTTGGGCAACTGGTGCAACTCGCGTTGATAGCTGGGTAGATATTGAAGGTGGTATTGGAAATTTATTTACTTATGCCTCATTGCGTCGTCAATTTCCTAACGAAACATTTTGTTACGATGGTGATGTAGCTCGTTTGTCTAAAAACAATACGTTTATTGGTCACCATATTTGTGTTCCAAAAGAAGGTGTAGCTATTCATATCAATGCGTTTAATTTCCCGGTATGGGGCATGTTAGAAAAAGTAGCCGTTAACTGGTTGGCTGGAGTGCCCGCTATTGTTAAACCTGCAGCGTTAACATCTTATTTAACGGAAGCTGTTGTTAAAGAAATTATAGCAAGCAACATTTTACCAGAAGGAGCTTTGCAATTAATTTGTGGAAGTGCAAACGGGATTTTAGATCATGTTGAAAGTCAGGATATCGTTACCTTTACAGGGTCTGCATCAACTGGTAAAATGTTAAAGGCGCATCCACGCTTGTTACAAGAAGCTGTTCATTTTAACATGGAAGCAGATTCTTTAAACTGCTGTGTATTGGGTACAGATGTAACACCATCAATGCCTGAGTTCGATATTTTTATTAAAGAAATTGCTAGAGAAATTACAACGAAGGCAGGGCAAAAATGTACAGCTGTTCGTCGTATCATTGTTCCAGAAAACATGGTTGAAGATGTTCAAATTGCATTAGGTAAGCGCTTATCGCAAAATATCATTGGTGATCCAAACGTGGAAGGTGTTCGTATGGGTTCATTAGCTGGGCAATCACAATTGATTGAAGTAAAAGAAAAAGTGGAATTACTTTCTAAAACACAAAAAATTATCATTGGTAATTTCGAAAACTTTGAAGTAAAAGGGGCTGATAAACACAAAGGTGCATTTATGCCTCCCATTATTTTTTATAATGACAAGCCATTTACAAATACAGATTGCCATAATGTAGAAGCCTTCGGACCTGTTAGTACCATTATGCCATACAAAACAATTGAAGATGCCATTCAATTATCTAAAATGGGAAAAGGTTCATTAGTTAGTTCAATTATTACAGCTGATACTACCATTGCTCGTAAATACACTATTGGTGCAGCTTGCATGCATGGTCGTATTTTAGTTTTAAATAGTGAGTGCGCAAAAGAAAGTACTGGACATGGTTCTCCAATGCCAATGCTTGTGCATGGTGGTCCAGGTAGAGCAGGTGGTGGCGAAGAAATGGGTGGAAAACGTGGTGTATTTCACTATTTGCAGCGTACAGCCATTCAAGGTTCGCCTTCAATGATTACATCTATTTTAAATAGTTATCAAGTAGGTGCTAAAATGATTATTAAAGATGTGCATCCGTTTCGCCAGTACTATGAAGATTTAGAAGTAAGTGAAACAGAAATCACGCCAACATACACCGTAACGGAAGATGATTTAGTAAACTTTGCTAATTTAACAGGTGATAAATTTTATGCACATTTACAACCAGATGCATTAGAAGGCACGATTTTTAAACGCACCGTGGCTCATGGTTATTTTATTTTAGCGAAAGCAGCCGGTTTATTTGTTGATCCACCAAAAGGTCCTGTATTATTAAATTACGGAATTGATGAGTGTCGTTTTACTCGTCCTATTTACCCTGGAATGACGATTGGTGTGAAGTTTACTTGCAAAGAAAAAATTGAAAATGATAAACCATTAACTGCAGCTAATGGTGAAGAAGTAAAAGTAGGCATTGTAAAATGGGTCGTTGATATTTATGATGCGAGTTCAATGGATGTGTTAGAGAAATTTGATGCTGTTGATCAAGCTGGTCAAACAGTTGGTATTGCTACTATTTTGACGATGGTAAAACTAAAAAATCAAAGTTAGAAGTTTATTTTACATCAATTCTTTTTTTACAGACTCAATCATTTTTTTTGAATTACCAATAAATAGTTTAGCATTGACTAAAATCACAGGTCGTTTTAGAAAGGTATATTCTTCTAGAATATAATTTTTAATATCAGTTTCTGTTAATTGTTTTGAAGACAAATTCAGCTCTTTGTATTTGCGCGCAATCTTGCTAAATAAGGCTTCGTAAGAACCAGCTAATTTTTTTAAGTCTTCTAATTGAGTAGAAGTTATTTTTTCTGTTTTTATGTCTTGAAAAATAAATCCTTTTTCTTTTAACTCTAATTCATTGATGATGCGTTTGCAGGTATCGCATGAGGAAAGGTAAAATATTTTTTTCATAAGGATTAGATATTGATGATTCAAATTTAAACTTATTCCATGAGTCATACAATTAAAATGAGTTGGGCGTTGCCTTCGGCCAGGCTTTTCACTACAATCTTTTTGCTCCTTCCTCTCAAAAAGGATTTCCGTTTCAATCCTTAACGCAAATATTTCAGTTCTTAAAAAAAGGAATAAAAAAAATGTGTTTGACTATTCAAACACATTTTTAATGATGGTATTTTAATTTATTTTATCCTAACATCTTTAAGAAATCTACTTCCTTCGGTGTTAAAAAACGAAATTTAGAACGTGGTAAATCTTTTTTAGTTAAGCCAGCAAACGCAACTCTATCAAGCTTCATCACTTCATAACCTAAGTGTTCAAAAATACGACGAACAATTCTGTTTCTTCCACTATGAATTTCAACACCAAGTTCTGATTTTCCTTCGCCCACATATTCAATCGCGTCTGGTTTAATAAAGCCATCGGCTAAATCAAATCCTTCAGCTATCGCTTTGAAATCTTCGGATGAAATACGTTTGTCTAACACGACGTGGTAAATTTTTCTAACCCCAAATTTAGGGTGCGTTAATTTCGCCGTTAAATCGCCATCGTTTGTAAATAATAAAACGCCTGTTGTATTTCTATCTAATCTTCCTACTGGATACAAACGTTCTTTACATGCTTTACGAATTAATTCCATAACCGTTTTACGTTCTTCTGGATCGTCCATGGTTGTGATGTAATCTTTGGGTTTGTTTAACACCAAATATTTTTTCACTTCATGTTTAATAGGAACGCCACCATAATTCACCACATCGGTTGGATTTACTTTGTAACCCATTTCAGTAATGATTTTTCCATTAACGGTAACAACACCTGTTGCGATTAATACATCCGCCTCTCTACGAGAGCAAACGCCTGAATTGGCAACATAACGGTTTAAACGAATGGCATCATCACTGACATTTTTTTGTGTCGAAGTTTTTGAAGGCCCGATTTTTTTTGATCGCTCTACAATTTTTTGATCCTTCGATAATTTTGGTTCGTAAGGTTTATCAAAATCTCTGTATTCTCCTTTTACTTTTCTATCTGCTGTAAATGGTCTTTTTTCTCCGTCATCAAATGATTTTCGTGGTCTTTTCCCATCTATTCGGTCGCCTTCACGTTTTACAAATGGTTTTCTTTCACCATCACCAAATGATTTACGAGGACCAGAACTTTCATAACTTCCACCTTCACGTTTTGCATAAGGTTTTCTTTCGCCATCTTCACGTTTTGTATATGGCTTTCTTTCACCATCACCA
>JBILCJ010000142.1:0-6096 GCA_044353195.1 Bacteroidia bacterium
TTATTAAACTTATTTAATCCAACAGTATGGCTATTGTGGCTTGCTAACGTAACAGCCATCAGTAAATCACTACAATATAATATTTATAAGATGCTAGTTTTTTTTCTATTAGTATTAGCTGCCGTACTATTTATAGAATTATTTAAAGTAAAACTAGCAGGGAAAATAAAAAATTATCTAACTGATAGAATCATGACTATAGTCAATTATATTACTGGAACTTCTCTGATTATTTTCGGATTGCTACTTATTTATAATCATTACTTTGCTAAATAAAATGACAAATAATCCCTTTTCTGAACTCCAAAAAAAACTTGAAGAAAGTATTAAATCTTTTCCATACGTTTACTTATTTAAATTTATTGTTAAAGCTGATAATAAATCAATAGCATTAGTGCAAGTGATGTTTGGTAACGACGCGGAAATTTTCCAAAAACAATCTTCAAAAGGAAATTATATAAGTCTATCAGTAAAACAAGTAGTATTAAGTGTAGACGAAATTATATCTGTATATAAAAAAGCAGCTGAAATAGAAGGCGTAATTACATTATAATGTCAATGTATCAATTAGAAAATAATGAACTAACCATCAAAGTAAACTCCTTTGGCGCTGAACTTAGCTCAGTTATTTCTACAAAAAATAACATTGAATATATCTGGCAAGCTAATCCAGAAATATGGCAAAGGCATGCTCCTCATTTATTTCCAATTGTCGGAAGATTAAAAGATAGCCACTATAATTTTCTGAATAAAAATTATGAATTACCTCAACATGGATTTGCACGAGATAATGAATTTAAATGCATTGAGCAACATGAAACATCGTTAACATTTGAATTAATAACAACCGATGAAACATTAAAACAGTTTCCATTTCATTTTTCACTAAAGATAATTTACACATTAATTGAAAATAAATTAATAACCAATTACGAGATTTTCAATCCAGATTCAGACCAACTTTATTTCTCAATTGGCGCACATCCAGCATTTAATTGTCCACTCCAACAAAACGAGTCGTTTAATGATTACAGTTTATTATTTCCAGATAAAAAAGAATTAGTTGTCAATACATTGAATGAAGGGTTAATTAAAAACGAAACTAAAACTCTAATTTTAAATAATAACAAACTAAGTGTTTCTAAATCATTATTTGATAACGATGCTTTAGTATGCATGAATTCACAAATAGAACAACTAAGTTTAGTTTCAGAAAAAACATCCCATGGCATTACAATGGAATGTTCTAACTGGCCATTTTTTGGGATTTGGACAAAGAAAAATTCTGAACATTTTATTTGCTTAGAACCATGGCATGGGATTGCGGATGGAGAAACAAGTGATTATAATTTTAAAAATAAAACAGGAATAATTACATTAGCACCACAACAAAGTTTCAATTGCTCGTTCAATATGATATTTTATTAGTGATAGTAGCATTATAACATAAATAAAACCAATAAATAAAGTATTAAAATTCAACTTTAAATACATTCATTCATGATACAGCAATTCAAAAACAGATTACAAACTTCAATAGATTTAAAAACAGTATTACTAAACAATGATGCTATTTTACAAACATTAGAGCATATTGTAAAAGACATTGTAGCAAGTTATAAAAATGATGGTAAAGTTTTATGGGCTGGTAATGGCGGATCGGCTGCTGATGCTCAACATCTATCCGCAGAATTAAGTGGTAGATTTTATTACGATCGACCACCATTATTCAGTGAAGCGTTGCATGTAAACACAAGCTATACTACAGCAGTTGCAAATGATTATAGTTACGATATTATTTTTAGTAGACTCACGCAAGCAATGGGCAGAAAAGGTGATGTTTTAATTGGTTTATCTACCAGCGGAAATTCTAAAAACGTCATCGAGGCAATTAAAGTCGCGAATGAAATCGGAATGGTAACAATTGGTTTTACAGGAGAAACCGGTGGAAACATGAAATCTATTTGCAAGCACTTAGTAAATATTCCATCAAAAGATACACCTCGAATCCAAGAATGTCATATGATTTTAGGGCACACTATTTGCGAATTAGTTGAAATCGAATTATTTCCAAAATCTTAATGCCTTGTTACAAGAAGCAATTATATTAGCCGGTGGATTTGGAACACGCTTACAATCTGTTGTAAATGATGTACCGAAACCAATGGCACCAATTAACAACGAACCTTTTTTAAATTATATATTTGATTACCTAAAACACTATCAAATTAAACACGTCGTTTTATCAACTGGATATTTATCAGAAAAAATAACAGAATTTTATAAAACGGAATTCAACGGAATTAAAATATCATATACAACTGAAAAACTGCCATTAGGAACTGGTGGAGGTATAAGATTAGCCTTAGAAAAATGCTCAACATCAAACGTTTTAGTATTAAACGGAGATTCTTTTTTCGACATTGATCTTGAAACTTTCCATCTAAAACATAGTCATTCACATGCACAATTTTCTTTAGCACTTCGAGAAGTAGATAATGCATCGCGCTATGGAACCATTACACTCGGAAATAGTAATTCAATCATTGCCTTTAAAGAAAAAGATAATATAGAACATTCCGGATTAATTAATGGAGGCGTTTATATTTTAAATAGAGAGTTATTTTTAGAACAAACACAAGCTAATACACCATTCTCAATAGAAAAAGATTTTTACGAAACCAGAATTTCCGAACTTAATATTTTTGGATTTGAATATGAGGGATACTTTATAGATATTGGAATTCCTGAAGATTATAAAAAAGCACAAGATGACTTTAAAAGATTTACATATAGATAACAAGTGGACTTTGTTTTTGGACAGAGACGGGGTGATTAATAAAAAATTAGAAAACGATTATGTAAAACACACATCGGATTTTGAGTTTATTGATGGCGTGTTAAATGCTTTGAGAATTTTAAACGCTCAATTCGGAAAAATTGTGATTGTTACAAATCAACAATGCATAGGTAAACGAATTATTTTACCAGAAGACTTAGATTTAATTCATCAAAATATGTTGTATGAAATTTCTTATTTAGAGGGTAGAATTGATAAAATATATTATGCTCCGTATTTAGCTTCTGATAATCATCCCGACAGAAAACCTGGAATTGGTATGGCATTGAAAGCGCAAAAAGATTTTCCAGAAATTGATTTTAATAAATCAATTATTGTTGGAGATAGTTTGAGTGATATGGAATTTGGCAGAAATGCTGGAATGAAAACGGTTTATATTTCAAATGAATCAAAAGATGATGAACGCATTGATTTTAATTTTAAAGCACTCATTTATTTTGCTCATACACTATCAACTCATTTAAATAATTAGACTTTGAAAGTTTCAATTATAACCATAACATACAATAGTGAACCTACCTTAAAAGACACGATTGAATCCGTTATAAACCAAACTTATAAAAATATTGAATACATTTTAATTGATGGTGGATCAACAGATGAGACGTTATCCATAATCAAGTCTTATGGTAATAAAATCTCGACATTGATTTCCGAAAAAGATAATGGATTGTATGATGCTTTAAATAAAGGCATTTCATTGGCAACTGGCGATGTAATTGGGATTTTACACAGTGATGATTTTTATACAAACAATTATGTTATTCAACATATTGTTTCATCATTCAGCAACTCACCTGTGGATGCTGTATATGCAGATTTGTATTATGTAGATAAAATAAATACAAACCAAATTCATCGCAAATGGAAAGCAGGAATTTATAAAGAGGGTATGTTTTTAAATGGTTGGATGCCTCCACATCCAACATTTTTTGTAAAGCGATCAATCTATGAAACATGTGGGAATTTTAATTTGAATTTAACCTCATCTTCAGATTACGAATTGATGTTACGATTCATACATAAACATAAAATAAAATTAGCTTACTTACCTGAATTCATTATTAAAATGCGTGTTGGAGGTAAAAGTAATGTGACTTTTAAAAATAGAATTAAAGCAAATAAAGAAGATAGATTGGCTTGGAAATTAAATAATGTGAAACCCTATTTTTACACATTATATTTAAAACCTTTAAGAAAAATCATTCAATTATTTAAAAAATAAATTTACAATTCAATTTCTGTTTTAAAAACAAAAGTAGCTGGACCTTCAAGCCATATATTATAAAACGTATGTTCTAAAACCTTTTCAAATTTTACGTTTAAGTGTCCGCCTAAAGTTTCGATGGAACAATGATTTTTAGCAGAACTTGTGCCGCTAATTGCAGCAACTAATGCGGATGCCGTTACACCGGTTCCACAAGATAAGGTCTCGTTTTCAACGCCTCGCTCATAAGTGCGAACAAATAAATGATTTTCTTTTTTCTCAATAAAATTCACATTTGTTCCTTCAGTCTCAAATCGGGAATTATACCTTATTTTTTTTCCTTCCGTGCAAACATCAATATTTTCAATGTCTGAAACATATTTCACATAATGTGGGGAACCAGTATTTAAATAAAAATAATCGTTGCCAATTTCTACATGTCTAACATCATTCATTTTTAATGAAACAATATCATCACCTATTATTGCTTCATGAATACCATCGATGGCTAAAAACTTAGCTTGATTGGCTATAACTCCAATCTTTTTTGCAAAAGCTGCAATACATCTTCCACCATTACCACACATGCTACTCTCATTGCCATCACTGTTAAAATAAACCATTTTGAAATCGGCAGTAGATTCTAATTCCAAAAGCATTAAACCATCTGCACCAATGCCAAATCGTCTATCGCAAAGCCATTTAATTTGTTCGGTTGAAAGAGAAATACAGTTGTCGCGATTATCAATTAAAATAAAATCATTACCAGTACCTTGATATTTATAGCAATTGACATTCATTATATTAAAATTAATTAATCTTAGCTAACAACTCAGAATCACTTACAATCTCTAATGATTTAAATTCGGTACCTGCCGAAATTTTGTAAACGAACTCATCATTTTTCAAATAAAAATTATCATCCACTTTATAAATAGTGATACTACTAAAGTCTGATAAACCATACAGAATAACTCTATTTCTCGTCATTCTATATCCTTTTGAATTTAAAGGCGTTTTCCAGAATTCAACAAAAAAAAGATTGGGAAAACTTGTGTTAATAACACCTGCTAATTGCCCAACCAACGTGTCCTGCTTTTTTGAGGCATCTAAATCAATTACTTTGATGTTTTTTACAGATAATAATTCCTCTTTTGCAATATTGAAATCTTCATCGTCATTCAACAATTGATCAACTTCAGAATAATTAATAGTAGGAGATTTTTTGGCACTTAATCTTAGTTTTTTATTTGATATAGTATCTTCATTTTGATCCAGCAAACCATCCATTGATTGTTCAGTAATCTTTATACTTTCAATGGAAGGTTTCGATATTTTTTTTATGTAATCATCAATTTTGAAGATAAAAAAAACAATCCCAATTAACAATCCAATTGTAACTCCAAAAACAAATGGTGGTATTTTATACTTTAACTTTAACATGATGTAGATCAAAATTACATATTTTTTATCATGTCGTTAATGAATGTTAAAAACAACTTTTAAACATATTTTTCCATTTAATTTTGCGTTATAAATCATAAATAGTATCAAAATTTAAAAAAATAAATATGAAAAGAATAATCTCAACCTTGTTTATTGGCGCTTTAGGCGGCGTGTTTGCGTTGGTAGGAAATCATTATTTTTCAGCTCAAACAAACACAAATCAACTTAACTACAACCCCTATTCTGCCGCAATTCATTTAACTAGCAGTAATGCTAATCATACTGCGACTAGTGGGATTGATTTCGTAATGGCAGCCGAAAAATCAATTAACTCAGTGGTCCACATCAAAACGATTGTGGAAAATAATAACAACCTTTCTTACGATCCTTTTCAAGATTGGCTATTTGGCGGAAGACAGAGACAACCAAACCAAATGCAAGGAAGTGGAAGTGGTGTAATTATTAGTCAGGATGGTTATATTGTGACTAATAATCATGTTGTGAAAGATGCTACAAAAATTGAAATTGTATTAAACGATAAAAGAAGTTTTATAGCAGACGTGATTGGAACTGATCCTACAAC
>JBILCJ010000097.1:0-7974 GCA_044353195.1 Bacteroidia bacterium
GAAAAACATTCGTTAACTTGTCTTGAAAAAGATGGGTGGTATTGTGTAGAATTAAAAATTAGTTTGAATGATTAAAGTAATTGCCATTGACGACGAGCCTTTAGCATTAAGTATTGTTGAAGGTTTTTGTTCTCAAATAGATTATATTGATTTACAAAAAACATTTATTCAGCCAAATGAAGGTTTAAAATACCTTGAAAAATACCCAGTAGATTTATTGTTTTTGGATGTGCATATGCCAGCATTAAATGGCATTGATTTGTACAGAAATATCAATCAGAACACATTAGTTGTTTTTTGTACAGCGCACAGCGAATACGCGGTAGAAGGTTTTAATTTAAACGCGGTAGATTACTTACTGAAGCCGTTTACATTTGATCGATTTTTAAAAGCATGTGATAAAGCGAAGGATTATTTTAGTGCGATTGATGTTAAGAATACATCAAACATTTTTTTGCGTGCAGATGGAAAATTGCATAAAATAAATTTGGATTTAATAACTTGCATAGAGGCTTTAGATGATTATTTAAAAATTTATTTGATAGGTCAAAAGACACTCGTAGTTAGAATGACGATGAAAGTTATGTTGGAAAAATTACCGGCAAGTAAATTTGTTCGTGTTCATCGTTCCTTTATTGTGCCAATTGATAAGGTACAATCGTTAACGAACAAGGCCATTAATCTAAACGATAAGATTATTCCAATTGGAAAAAACTATGAAGATGATGTGATGTTTTATTTCAATCAATAATTTTTAAAGTACTTTGTCAAAGTAGTCTATACTTTATGTCTTCCAATTTTGATGTTATAACGTATGGCATCCCAATACTCTTTGCTGTAACTCACAAAAATTTCTTCACCTGCCAAAATAGTTCTTGTGCTAGCAATATAACATTTATTTTTTTCAATGCGATAGACGCAATTATTTTTTAAGCCCTTAACTCGTCCTAAACCAGCAGCATCATTAGCAAATCTAGCTTTATGTTCTGGCGTATGAAACGCATCAATGCAATTTTTTTTATTTATAAAAAACAGATAACCATCTTGATCTAAATCAACACGTTTTTCATATTCTTTCCAATCAATGATTTCTCCTTTATATTCAATTACGTTTTCACCTTTTTTTATTGGAGTCGTTGTAAATAAACCTTTTCCTGAATTAGGAAGTTGAGATGTTTTAACTATTAATGCCATAGGATGCAAATATAATAGCATGAGTTGAATATTTAAAAAATAGTTTTCACTATCTCTGTGTTCTGTTAGGCTTTTTTTACTTTAGTTGGCCTAATGCCTAATTTTTTCATGTTGCGTTTATTTTGCCTTTTATAATCACGCTTCATTTTCCTTATACCATCTCTCTCTTCTTTAGCCATTTTTGAACTTGGCTTATCTTTCTTTTTTTTATCCAAATAGGGATTAAAAGCAATGCGTTTTTTTCCTCTTTTTTTTGCCCACATCGATTTTTTCCACATGCGTTTACGCTCTTTTCTTTCTGAGAATTGAGCTTTTAGAGGCAGTTGAAAAAAGAAAAATAAGAGTAATAAGTAGGAAATTATTTTTTTCATATAACAAATAACGTATATAACTTAAATAAGCTACATAGTTGAATGAAAATATTATTAACACTTTTTTAGGCGAAATAGGTTTTGCGGTTTGTGGCTTTTGTAGTAAATTTGTTTGAATTAGAAATAAAAAAAATGGCAATTAAAGATTGGACGAAAGAAGAAATTTTAGAGGTGTATAATACACCTTTGATGGAATTAATTTACAAAGCTGCAGAAGTTCATAAACAACATCACACAGTTGGCGAAGTACAAGTTAGTTCGTTATTATCTATTAAAACTGGAGGTTGTCCTGAAGATTGCTCTTATTGCCCTCAAGCAGCTCGCTATCATACAGAAGTTAAAGTTCACAAATTAATGAGTGTTCCAGAAGTTGATGAGGCTGCAAATAATGCAAAAGCGGGTGGTGCAAGCCGCATGTGTTTGGGTGCTGCATGGCGCGAAGTGCGAGATAACAAGGATTTCGATACTGTATTAGATATGGTAAAAACCATTAATAGTAAAGGATTAGAAGTATGTGCAACCTTAGGAATGGTCACAGAAGATCAAGCTAAACGTTTAGCAGAGGCAGGGCTATATGCATATAATCACAATATTGATACGAGTGAAGAAAATTATGATAAAATTATTTCTACTCGTACGTTCGATGATCGATTGAATACGATTCATAATGTTCGTAAAGCAGGCCTAACAGTTTGTTCAGGTGGTATCATTGGTATGGGTGAAAAAATTGAAGATAGAGTAGGGATGTTGTACACATTAAGTTTACTTAGACCACAACCAGAATCTGTTCCAATTAATGCACTTGTTGCTGTTGAAGGTACACCAATGGAAGATCAGCCTCCTGTTCCAATTTGGGATATGGTTAGAATGATTGCAACAGCTCGTATCGTTTTACCAAAAACAGCTGTTCGTTTGTCTGCTGGTCGTTTAAGCATGAGTATGGAAGGACAAGCATTATGTTTTATGGCAGGCGCCAATTCAATTTTTGCTGGTGAAAAATTATTAACGACTCCAAATCCATTGTATAATCAAGATATGGAAATGTTTAAGATACTTGGCTTAAATACAAAAAAAGCCTTCGTAGATAAATTAAAAAAAGAAGAATTAGCTTAATTAATTAGTTATTTAAGGCCCTAAATGAATTCGAATAAAATCATTTAGGGCTTTTTTATTTTAAACGCATGATGTTTTTTCCTAAATCATTACAACATAAAATTGAACAAGTAAAGGAGAAGCATCAATTTCGTTCTTTAAAAACGAATTATCCTTCCATTGATTTTTCAAGTAATGACTATTTAGGATTTTCTTCTCAAGGTTATTTATTAGAGGAGTTAAAAACGCTTGGATCATCCATCAAAACAGGCTCTACTGGCTCACGCTTAATTAGTGGAAACTCATTTTTATTTAATGAAATTGAAAACGAAATAGCAGAGTTTCATCATGGTGAGTCCGCTTTGATTTATAATTCTGGTTACGATGCAAACTTAGGTTTGTTATCTAGTGTTCCACAAAAAGGCGATTTAATTTTAAGTGATGAATTAATTCATGCGTCTTTAATTGATGGTATTAGATTGAGTTTTGCAACCCATTATAAGTTTAAACATAATGATCTAAATTCGTTGAAAGAATTAATCACTCGCCATCAATCCACATTCAAAGAAATTTATGTGGTTGTAGAAAGTGTATATTCGATGGATGGTGATTGCTCTCCGTTAGTTGAATTAGCTGATTTTTGTAAGAGAGTTAATGCTCATTTAATTGTGGATGAAGCTCACGCTATTGGTGTGTTTGGAAAAAATGGAAAAGGTTTATGTGATGAATTGAATATAGAACAACTTTGTTTTGCCCGAATTTATACATATGGCAAAGCAATGGGTTGTCATGGAGCTTCAGTTGTTGGAAGCGAAGAACTTAAACACTATTTAATCAACTTTTCACGTTCCTTTATTTACACAACTGCAATGCCTGAACACAATTTGTTATCAATAAAAGCAGCGTATCAGTTATTAAAAAAAACAATAGAAGTTGAAAAGTTAAGAAGTCATATTACTTATTTTAATACTTTGATGACTGCCTCTCAACAAAATTTTATGGATAGCACAAGCGCGATTCATTGTCATATTTTGACAGGCAATAAAGATGTTCAGGTCTTTGAAGAAAAACTAGCAAAGAGAAATTTTTTCGTAAAGTCAATTAAAAGTCCAACAGTAAAAGAAGGTCAAGAAAGAATGAGATTGTGTCTTCATTCATTTAATACTAAGGATGAAATAACTGAATTAGTATCTCTCATAAATGAGTAGATTATACTATTTTATTCAGTTGGCTTACTTGATTCGTTTTGTGATTTGAATGCATCAAAATCAAATGTAAGTGTAAAACGTAAAGTGTTTTGTAATGGATTTCGTTGTGTAATTGGAATCAGATAAGCCATATCTAAACCAAAAACATTATATCTTAAGCCAATTCCCGCCGTAAAAAATTTACGATTTCCTTTTGTTTTAGATTCATTAAAATAACCAGCTCTCACAGCAAATTGTTTGGCATACCAATATTCAAAACCAACACTATAATTTATTTCTTTTAATTCTTCAGCGCTACCGCCTGGAGCATCATTAAATGATTGAAAAATTCCTTTCGTAATTCCTACATTTGGATCTTTTCCTGCTAAAATTATTTTTTCTTGAGTAATAGAATTAATAGAATCATTTCCACGATAGTCCTTTAAATAAACAGGTGGAGTTGGCACTAATAACTTATTTATGTCTCCGTAAATTCCAAATGTATTATAATCATCAATTAAGAACTTTAAGCCACCTCCTAAACGTAAATTCATTGGAATGAAATCTTTTTTGACAGAGTAACTAACTTTTGCTCCAATATTACTAAATACTAATCCGCCAGTTGCGATCGCCTTTTTACCATTTAATTCGAATTTTTTTGATTGGTAATAAAGTCCGAAGTCAATAGCTGCCGATGTGCCTGGTTTTACTGCCTGTCCATTCGTTAATGTGTAATTCCCAGTAAGATTAGATCTTAAGTATCTTAATGCTAAGCCAGCTGAAAAAGTTTTAGATAGCTTTTGTGAGTAAGCAATATCTAATGCAAATTCATTTGGTCTAAACTGACCAGTTGTGTTACCAACAATATCTGTAAATGTAATGTTGCCCAGAGAAAAATAACGTAAAGAAGCGCCGATGGCTTGTGTTTTACTTATTTTGCTATATCCAGATATATAATACAAATAAATATCTGGAACTAATTGTTTCAACCAAGGAGTAACATTGATAGTTGCACCTGATTTTTTTTCTGCAAATGCCATTTTCGCAACGTTCCAATGAATGCTATTTCCATCAGCAGGACTTGCTGCTCCAACTTCGCCCATTGCCCCGTTTCTTGAGTCAGGACAAATTAATAAAAAGGGTACGGCAGTGGTAATTGTATTTATTCTGCCACTTAATTCCTGCG
Source organism: Bacteroidia bacterium (assembly GCA_044353195.1). Taxonomy (GTDB): domain Bacteria; phylum Bacteroidota; class Bacteroidia; order B-17B0; family Aurantibacillaceae; genus UBA4416. The sequence goes on from JBILCJ010000097.1 coordinate 5,031, forward strand.
TTGTTAAATTACTAGAGGTAGTTTGGCTTAGCAATGGATTTGCTATAAAAACACTACTTCCTATTATTCCTAAAATCTTTTTTTGCATTAGTTTCTTTTTTTAAAAGAGAGGTCCAAAGATATAATTAATTTAGTATTACAAGCTTCTCAATTTTTTCCGCTTTTTTATTATCACTTGTAACAACAGAAACTCTATAAATATAAACACCTCTTGCTAATTTATCTCCAAAATCATCTTTTCCATCCCATTCAATCCCATCAAAACGAAATCCTTCGTTATTTATTGTTTGATGAATTGATTTTACTGACTTGCCTGATATGGTATAGATTTGAATTAGCACCTTTAGTGATACGCAACATTGATTATGTTCGATGAAAAATTTTGTTTTTGTTGTAAATGGATTTGGATAATTTAAGATGTGACTTAACGCTAAGTTGGCTTCTTTCGCAACAATAAAATCAGTGTATGCTGTTGAAGAATTATTTTGAACGTCCCATACTTTTAAGCTTAATTGATGTTTCCCTTCCGCTAAAGTATTTAATCCATATCTTATTTTTCCTGATTGATAAGTGTTTAAGTTGGCAACGTAATAGTCATTCAAAACAATAGGATTACTTGATTTTTCATCTAAAATAGCAACCACATCGTGACCAATACCATTTCCTACTGTATTAATTCCGCTAGAATCTGTTATTAACGCAAATATTTTAGGCGTTTCATTTGTTGTACCACCTGTTACAAATTTCTCATCATTTAAGAATAATTTTATTTCAGGCCCTTTATTATCAACAAAAGCATTTGTTTCCGAACCACCTACTACAATTTTATCGTAATAGCCATTTGCATCCGTTATTCCATTATGAGCATAATAGGTTATTTTACCTTTCCCAAAGCTATAGGAAATGTCTTTTGGAACTAAAAATGAAAATGAAAACTCTCCGTTATTAACAGTGGATTTTCCTTTATAAATAATGTTTTTTTGTAATTTAAAAGTATCTACCAACGAGCCTTGAGGATTTGGTGGATTGGGATCGTTTGCAAGAGTTACAAGTTTTATTTCTTTATCGAAAACTGTTGGGAAAACAACCCCATTAAAATTAGTTAATTTGTTTCCGAATTTATCACCAACAAAACCTGTTATGGTCATTTTCTTTAAAGCTTTTAAAGTGTCGCTTGATGTAATATTTAGTGTTTGTGAATTAATACTTGTTGTAAAAACTTTTTGTTCGGGGTATGCTAATTTTAATGCGGGATCACCTAAAATAACAAAGTTCATATACTGTCTGTTGAAACCAATATCTCTTTTAGTTAAACGGTATAAGTCGCCTAGGTGTGGCATTTCCCCATTTGTCATTGGAGTTAATGCATGACTGTAAAAGGCTGTATTTAGAGCAAAGTTTAATCCCGAGAAGGCTAACCTAACGGTTGTCATTAACCCAACAGCCCCGCCATTTGGATTTAATAAACAATATTCTCCAGCAGAAGTTCTATCTGGATCATCAAATCTACTAAATTCACAGGTCGCCGTCATCATTAATGGTAAATTATTGATGTTTTTCCAATCCAGTATTTGTGGCACCTCAATAAAACGTTCAGCACCCAAACCTAATTCTCCACCATGACCTGTGTAGTTCCAAATTAAAGAACCTTTTTCGAAGCTTCTGTTTATATCGTTTACAACATCCGGATACCTATCACCTCCCGGTGTTGAGAATTGTGAATAAGAATCTGCATGAATTTTATTCACATTGTAATTTTTGTGATTATTGTAAACAGTATTCGCAAGCGCATCAGATTGATTGAAGTGTTCGTTATTATCCTCATCATCAGACACAAAAGTTACCCAATTTCTCCAATCTCCTTGAGGATAGTTTGTTGAATTAGCATCGCAAGAGGTTTCTTCAGTTTTTGGATCGAAACTAAAGTTACGTTTATAATATTGTTCAATTTTAGTAGTAACTGCATCTGCTTCATTTTTAGACTTAACCGGAAACCGCCCAACCCCAATATCAGGTAAATCACCTGACACTAAATCTCCTTCGCCGTTATCCATCATAGCGAAGTAATCATCTGTCACAAATGAATCGGTGTAAGATGTTGAGTTAAATGTTTGGTAGGTTGGTATCATAGCTGAATTTCCTGAAGAAGAAATCTCTCTATTTTTATATGAACCATCACCTAACAGCAATAAATACTTCGTTGCTTTAGTTGGATCAGTGGGCTTAAAATACAACATTTTCACAAATTCTCTGATCGCACCAATATCGGGTGTTCCTGAAGAGAATTCGTTATACACTTCTGTTGTTGTAACTACAGCATATGTTAATGAATCGTAATCACTGTGTAGTTTAGCCAAGCGATAGGCGTTATCTAAAAATAAGGGATGGGTTACAATCACATAATCTGCTTGTAATATTCCATGTAAATTTTGATTTTTAATTAAACCAATAGCTGTAGGTGTAAAAGCTATAGTTTCATTAAATATGACGTATTCATTAAGAGAATCAGACTTACTAATATATTCAAAATTAGTAGCAGAGGTAATGGTGTATAATTGATTTTTTACATTTAACGGATTAGTAACGTCCCATATTAAAGGAAATGAGGATGCATTATTGGTTAGCATATATTTTGCGTAAGTACCCGAACCGCCAATTACTCGTTTGTCTCTGAATGTAAATTGACTTGAGTTGAATGTTAAATTACGCCTAGCATTAATTTCAACATAATCTAACCATCCAATTGCGCTACTTGTTTGTTTTGACACATTGATATTTAAGAAATTAGATGTTAATATTCCACCAGTTTGATTTTGGCCAGGAAATCCTAAGTCAGATATATAGTACAATAAATTTGTAGGAGCACAAGAAATATTGAATGATTTTGAAGCAAATGAAACCAAGTAGTTTGAGGGTACATCACATCTCGAAAGTACACGTGATT
>JBILCJ010000098.1:0-7967 GCA_044353195.1 Bacteroidia bacterium
AGTTTTTTCAGAATTATACAACAAGCTGTTTAACTACTGGTATTGAAAATTTTAACGAAACAAATATTAAAATAGAGGCATTCCCAAATCCATTCTCAAACAAAATCAATCTGACTAACACGACTAGAAATGAAAATTTCACGCTTATTAATTATTTTGGTCAAGTTATTTGGATAGGTAAAAATATTGAACAGCAGGATTTTTCTTACCTAACAAATGGTTTTTATTTCCTTAGAATTGACAATAGAACAATTAAACTAGTGAAACAATGAAAAGAAAGGCAGCACATAACAGCGTGTAATTAATATTGCCTTGCCGCAGGCGCAACACAAGGCAACATCGCCTACACGCAAACCGTTAAAGGGTATGCGCAACCAAAAAAAACTTAATACTTTTTAATTACAAAACAATTCAATACTTAAGTTGTTTTACTTAAAAATCGTATCATTACAGTGATGGAAAATATGAATAAAAAAGGGTTTGCATTTAAAACCTACGAGGCGCCTTTCATTTCTCCTTTCGATAAACTATTCGATATTTTTAAGGAATTGATTGTAACTACCTCTGGCGATTTTGATGAAGCCATTGATTGGTTGCGCCTATTGGATAAGGAATACAAACTCACCGATGAAAAATATACTGTCGACGATTTTATTGAAGACCTCAAACAAAAAGGATACATCAAACAAGACGTAAAACCTGATGGTTCGGGAGGAATGGCCATTACCTCAAAAACAGAACGAGCGATTCGCCAAGATGCCCTCGACCAAATTTTCGGAAAGTTAAAACGTTCTGGAAATGGAAATCATAAAACTAAATACGCTGGTAATGGCGATGAACAAACGGGTGAATTTAGAGCCTACAATTTTGGCGATTCGATAGATAATATTTCACTAACCGAAAGCTTACGCAATGCTCAAATAAATAATGGCGTGGACGATTTTACCCTTACCGAAAATGACTTAGTAGTTGAAGATGCACAATACAAAGCTCAAATGAGCACTGTATTGATGATCGACATAAGCCATAGCATGATTTTATACGGCGAGGATAGAATTACACCCGCCAAAAAAGTAGCGATGGCATTGGCCCAACTCATTACCACACGTTACCCAAAAGATACCATTGATATTTTAGTATTTGGAAATGACGCTTGGTCAATTCCCATTAAAGACCTCCCCTATTTAAGCGTTGGTCCTTATCATACCAATACAGTGGCTGGTTTGCAATTGGCCATGGATATTTTGCGAAGAAAACGAAATACCAATAAACAAATTTTTATGATTACCGATGGAAAACCAAGTTGTGTGAAAGAAAAAGACGGTCGGTATTACATGAATAGCAATGGATTAGATCCATACATCGTAGAACAGTGTTATAACCAAGCACAGCAAGCGCGTAAATTACACATTCCAATTACCACGTTTATGATTGCGCGTGATGCCTACTTGCAAGAGTTTGTTGATAATTTTACGGTGGCCAATCAAGGCAAAGCCTTTTATACCGGCATAAAAGGATTAGGTGAAATGATATTTGAAGATTACGAAACAAACAGAAAAAAGAAATTAAAATAACGATTATGAAAATTGAAAATATAAATACACTTGGCGCACTTAAAAAATCAGGCTATGTTTCTAAAAGCATCAAAGATGAATTAAGACATAATTTAAGAGAGAAAATTAAATCAGGTAAACCTGTTTTTGAAGGAGTGCATGGATTTGAAAACACCGTGATACCAGAATTGGAAAGAGCCATCTTATCACGTCATAATATTAACTTGCTTGGCTTACGCGGACAAGCAAAAACAAGACTTGCAAGAAAGATGGTTGAATTATTGGATGAGTTTATGCCCATTGTAGAAGGCTCAGAAATAAACGACGATCCATTGAATCCCATTTCACGTTTTGCAAAAGAATTGATCGCAGAAAAAAAAGATAAAACACCGATAACTTGGATTCATAGAAACGATCGTTTTTTTGAAAAGCTTGCCACGCCTGATGTAACTGTAGCCGATATTATTGGAGACGTTGATCCCATTAAAGCAGCTAATTTAAAACTGTCTTATGCCGATGATAGAGTTATTCATTATGGCATGATACCAAGAGCCAACCGTTGCATTTTTGTGATTAATGAATTACCCGATTTACAAGCAAGGATACAAGTAGCCTTATTTAATATATTGCAAGAAGGTGATGTGCAAATAAGAGGTTATAAAGTGAGACTTCCACTCGACATGCAATTTGTGTTTACAGCAAATCCTGAAGATTACACCAATAGAGGAAGTATCGTAACGCCATTAAAAGATAGAATAGGTTCACAAATATTAACTCATTACCCGGAAACGATTGAAATAGCTCGTATGATTACGGCTCAAGAAGCTAAGCTGAATGACATGCAAACAAATTCAGTGTATGTTCCATCATTAGCAAAAGATATTTTAGAACAAATTGGTTTCGAAGCACGCGAAAGTGAATTCATAGATAGCAAAAGTGGTGTAAGTGCGCGAATGAGCATTACCGCTTATGAAAACTTGATTAGCACAGCTGAACGAAGATCATTAAAATTAGGGATTGATAAAACATCTGTACGATTAGCTGATTTCATGGGTATTATTCCTGCTATTACTGGAAAGGTAGAATTGGTATATGAAGGAGAACAAGAAGGTGCTGCGAGTGTGGCGCAAAAATTAATTTCTGATGCTGTGTTTACGTTGTTTCCTGGTTATTTTCCTAAGATAGAAAAGCTAGAAAAAGACCCAACAAAAAGTGTCTACGCTCCAATTATGGAATGGTTTGCCAATGAACTTGGAATAGAATTATTGGATGATGCCAGCGATGAAGAGTATAAAAAAGAATTGGATTCGATAAAGCCATTAAACGAATTGATTAAAAAATATCAGCCTGAGGCAAGTAAAGAAGATACCTACTTTTTAAAAGAGTTTGTGCTTTGGGCCTTGGTTGAAAATAAAAAACTAAGCAAGGATAGATTTACAGAAGGATTTCAGTTTAATGATTTGTTTAAGAGTTAATGAGGTATTCATTTTAATCGATGTAAAAAAATCTTATCATTGCAACAGAGTAAAATGAATATTAGGTGAAACCGAATTATAACAGTGAATAAAAAAAATGTTGTAATTTATTTTTCTAACAAATCCGCGACGTGTTTGTCAATAATAAAAGTAAAATCATTTGCCGAAACGGAATCGATATCAACCCATCTCATGGATTGTGCACCTTCCTTTATTTCTTTAAAATCAAACAATTGTGTTGAAATTGGGAATTCAAATGGGTCTAACGATTTTACTAAATAATAAACACTTATAATTTGACTTTGGTTACTAAAGGCAGAATTTACAAAAAAATCAGTCGTGTAAAAATGAGATAAAACTTCAATAGATAAATTCAGCTCCTCTCTAAATTCGCGCATCACACATTCTTTGGTTCCTTCACCGTATTCTAATCCACCTCCAGGAAACTTGGTAATGTTATTTCCTTTGATGTATTCGTCAGACACCAACACTTTGCCGTCTTCAATTAAAATTCCATATACTCTTACATTAATGTGCGTCATCCTACAAAGCTAAACGTTAAGCCATTTAAAAACACAAAAAGTAAAATAGCTTATCAACTACTTTTTGCTGAAATAATTGAAATTAGTTGTAATACCAAAGGTATGCGCATTACCTGTTAAGGCATACTTAGAAAAACCATAATTAAAATGGAATTTATATACTTTAAAACAAAAACCAAGAGATAAACCATTAGCTGTTTTTTTATCGGATAATACCATTTCTTTACCAGTTTTAAAATTATAAGCCACTCGTAAATTAAAATTTTTAGAGATCACAATTTCAGTTCCTATGACTAAGTGTCTACCAAATTTATCCAATCCCTTTCTAAAATTTTCATTTCTAATTTCTCGTTTGGTTTTTACAATTGGTTTATTTGTAAAAGGATCTATGTTGGAACTTTGCACCAATGGATTATCGTAGGTTAAATCCCACTTTAGTAGTTGATCATATAAAACAATCAATCGGAAGGGTGCTTTGTCTAATTTTTTACTTAGTCCGATTTGAACATTGGAAGGTAATTTTTCTTTCTCTCCAGTTCCAGTGTAGGTTCGCCATTGAGAACCATAATTTTTAGCAAGAAGTGTAACCGTTAAGTTATCTTTTGTATGATACGTTAAACCAACATCCACAGCACTACCCAACGCATAATAACTATCAAACTGAGAATAGATGGTTTTTAAAGTGGCGCCTATGGATAAGGTGCTATCTTCATTAAATGGTTTGGCTACACTTAAATTTAATGAGTAATCAGAAGCCTTAAAGGTTCCAGTTTTCTCATCGTAATCGTCTCTACCATCAAAACTTCCGTAATTAAAATATTGTAATCCTGCTGCAAAGGTGAATTTATCTTTAACTTGATGTGCGTACATGACGTTACCATAACTTAAATCCGACACATAGTTGACATGGTTATACGCCAATTGCTTTTTCATACTAGGATTGAGTAAGGCTGGATTGCTTGCGGCTAAGTTAACGTCATCATCCCAAATAGCATTGGTTGCACCGCCTAATGCAGCAGATCGGGCTGGCACTTGTAAATCGAGCAAACGAAATGCTTTTGTACCGCCGATTTGAGCACATAAGGTAGATGCTAAACCTAAAAAAATATGAAGGATTATGATTTTCACTGTGTATAGTTACGAAAAAAAAAGGTATTTATTGCGTGAACCCTGAAAAATAATTTATTCGGAAACTCTTATTTCTTCAATCATTAATTGAATGGATGTTTGTCCTCTAAATTCATTTTCTTTGATTTTGTAAACAATATCAACAGGAATTTTACGCTGCAAAAAGTTTAAAAAATCACCCTTATTAAAAGCAATAGCTTCAATTTTTGTTAATTGAGCATTGGGTTGATACACTTCTAACTTCAAATGATTTTGCCCAACAATTTTAGCAAATCCAGTATCTAACACACCCTTACTATAAAAAACAGGTGTCATATTATGAGGACCATGTGGAGCAAACTGTTTTAAAATACGAAGCAATTTATCATTAATATCATCTAATTTCAATTCCAAGTCAATTTCAACCGTTGGCGTTAGCATGTCTGCTTTTATGGTTCGAGCCACTTCATTTTCGAAAGCTTCTACAAACGCTTTCACATTGTCTGGCTTCATGGTTAAACCAGCTGCAAATTTATGTCCTCCAAATTGTTCTAATAAATGGCTACAATTTTCGATGGCCGTATAAACATCAAAATCTTTTACACTTCTGGCCGAACCCGATACAACATCATTGGAAAGGGTTAAAACAATGGTTGGTTTATAAAATTTTTCAATCAACCTAGACGCAACGATACCAACAACACCCTTATGCCAAGATGGGTTGTATAATACTACTGATTTTCTAAATGGCGTTATCGGATCAAGTTCCAACATTTCAATGGCTTCATCGGTAATGCTTACATCTAAATCTCTGCGGTGTAGGTTTGTGTCATTAATTTTTTTGGAAAACGCAGTAGCTTCTTCAGTAGTAGAAATTAATAATTCTACGGCCTTCGACCCATGCTCTATTCTACCAGCTGCATTGATACGCGGGGCAATTGTAAAAACTAATGTACTAATATCTAATTCTTTGTTATCGCCTTTTCCAAAGGCTAATAAAGCTTTAATACCAGGGCGTGGATTTGCATTTAATTGCTTTAAACCATAATGGGCCAACACTCTGTTTTCATCTGTTATAGGAACTACATCAGCGGCAATACTTGTAACTACTAAATCTAGAAAATGATAAACGGTTTCAATGTCAATATTATTCTTAATACAAAACGCTTGGGCTAATTTAAAACCAATACCACAACCTGATAATTCTTTGTAAGGATAATCACAATCTATTTGTTTAGGATCTAATACAGCAACAGCTTTTGGAATAATGTCTCCTGGCAAATGGTGATCACAAATGATAAAATCTATTTGTCGTTCATTAGCATAATCAATTTTATCATTGGCTTTAATACCACAATCTAATGCAATGATTAGGCTATAATTATTCTCTTTTGCATAATCAATACTTTTAAAAGAAATCCCATAACCTTCGCTGTATCTATCAGGAATGTAATAGCGAATATCTTTCACGTACGACTTAAAAAAACTATATACTAAAGCAACAGCCGTTGTTCCATCAACATCATAATCACCAAATACCAAGACTTTTTCGTTATTTTCAATCGCCTTGTTAATTCTATGAATGGCCGTTTCCATTCCTTTCATTAAAAAAGGATCGTGTAAGGTACTTAAACTAGGTCTAAAAAAAGTTTTCGCTTCGTCAAACGTTGATATTCCCCTTAAGGCTAACAGCTTAGCAATTGTTTCATCAACGGTTAAACTTTGTTGTAATTCGGAAACTACTTCAGTAGAATAATGCGTATGTGTGAGCCACTGTTTTTTCAAAGCTTCTAGATTACAAAATTAACGTTTACAACTTGAATGGGTTTACTTAAATAAACTAAGCAATATTGTGATAAACAGACATGATATCATCATCATCTTCCATCTTATTAATCATTTTTTCAAATTCAACTTCTTGTTCTTCGGTTAATTCTTTTGTTATATTTGGGATAAACGTCTTAATTGTTTCTTTTACCGTGTATTTTTTTTCTTCTAAACCAGCTTGCATCATACCAAAATCAGTAAAAGCAACTTGTACAATTAATTCATTGATTTCATCATCCCACGTTAATTCTTCAGCACCAAAATCAATCAAATCTAATTCTACATCGTCTTTATTTAAACCAGTTGAATCGATTTTAAATAAACCCTTACGGTCAAACATAAAACTAACAGAACCAGTAGTGCCAACAGAACCATTAGATCGGCTAAAGTAAACCCTCAAATTTGCAATGGTACGAGTAGGATTATCAGTGGCACATTCAACCAATACAGGCACGCCAAAAGGACCGTATCCTTCATAAATAACTTCATCATAGGTACTCGTATCTTTTTCTGATGCTCTTTTAATAGCAGCATCAATATTTGCTTTTGGCATGTTTACAGCTTTTGCATTTGCAATACAAGCTCTTAAACGTGGGTTTAAATCAGGATGAGGACCTCCAGCCTTTACAGCCATTACAATTTCCTTACCAATTTTAGTAAACTGCTTTGCCATTTTAGCATAACGCTTAAACATGGTTGCTTTGCGGGTTTGAAAAATACGTCCCATAATAAAAATCTTAAAAATTTATAATTTCCGACAAATTTAGTATAAAAAACATGATACTTTAAATACATTTGTTTTAAATATTAACCATTATGTCCTCAAATCAAACGTTAAGTGTTTTTCAAGTTCATATCACTTTACCAAATATGTTTAATAACCGATTTACTGCGTTAATTCCTGAGCAAAGAAGAGTCGTTAATAAATTATTGGCAGCCCAAGTCATTTTAAGTTATGCATTGGATATGGAACGTCAAAATTTATGGATCACGATTCAAGCCAAAAATCAATTGCAGGTAATGGATGTATTATCAACCTTTCCAATTATTAAAGAAGTAAAAGTGGATGTATTTGAATTAGCTTTTTATGACACTGCACCAGCAGGAATTCACGAACTTATTATGAATTAACTTAAAAAAGATTAGACTGCTTTCAAACTCAAATCCATACTTTTGACATGGTGCGTGAGTGCTCCAACAGAAATGAAATTTACGCCGCATTTGGCATAGCTAGCAATGTTTTTTTCGGTAATACCACCAGAACTTTCTACTTCATAAGCATTATTAATGAGAGCGACTGCTTTTTTAGTATTTGCAATGGTATAATTATCAAGCATAATTCTTTGAAAACCACCATTTCTAAGAACTAGTTTTACATCATGTAATGTTCTAGTTTCAACTTCAATTGGTAATTTCTTTTTTGTTTTCTTTAGGTAAATGTGCGTTGCATGAAGCGCTTCAAT
>JBILCJ010000009.1:0-23983 GCA_044353195.1 Bacteroidia bacterium
AGTAAATGGACAAAATGTAACTGGTAAAAAAACAGATGAAATATCTTCCCTTCTAAAAGGTCAAGCGGGTACAACCATCAGTTTAAAAATTTTACCATTAGGAAAAAGCACACCACTTGCTTTAACCATTAAACGCGAAGAAATCAAAATAAAGGCAGTTTCGTATACAAGCATGCTGAGTCCCGAAATTGGTTACATTAAACTAACAAGCTTTACAGAAAACTGTTCCAATGAAGTAAAAGAAGCTGTCGTAAAATTAAAAGAACAACAATGTAAATCTTTAATCCTCGATTTGAGAGGAAATCCTGGTGGACTATTAAATGAAGCCGTTAACATCGTAAATTTATTTGTAGATAAAGGCCAAGAAATTGTTTTTACGAAGGGAAAAATAAAAGATTGGGACAATAGTTACTTGTCTGTAAATAATGCCTTAGACACTCAAATACCATTGATAGTGATGATGGATAATAATTCTGCATCCGCTTCAGAAATTGTAGCTGGAGCGTTACAAGATTTAGATAGGGCGGTTATTTTAGGCCAACGTTCATTTGGAAAAGGATTGGTGCAACAAGTGCGCGATCTAACATATAATACTAAATTAAAAGTAACGGTTGCAAAATATTACATACCAAGTGGAAGATGCATTCAAGCATTAGACTATACACATAAAGACGATGAAGGTAGAGTCGATAAAGTTCCCGACTCATTGATTACAGCATTTAAAACTAAAAACGGTCGAACTGTATACGATGGAGCTGGCGTATTACCGGATTTTAAAACGGATGCTGTAAAATACAGTCAAGCATTAGCAGTATTATTTAGTAAAAATTATATCTTTTCTTACGTCAATCAGTTTGTTGTTAAACATCCAGAATTTCTTCAAAGCAAAGAATCTATTACACTGAGTGATGCACAGTACAACGATTTCATCCTTTTTTTAAAAGACAAAGATTACAACTACAAAACTGAAAGCGACTATGCATTAGAAGATTTAAAAACAGATGCTATCAAAGAAAACTATTACCAATCCATTGAATCGGAATACAAAGCATTATTAGAAAAAATGGCTTCGAACAAAAAAGATGATTTAATGCGTTATAAATCTGAGATTAAACAATTTATCGAAGAAGAATTGGCATCACGTATTTTATTTCAAAAAGGACGGACGGAAACAGCCTTAAAATATGATAAAAGCATTTCTGAAGCAAAAAAATTATTGTCAGATGCTTCTAAACTAAAATCCATTTTAACGGTGATTGAAAAGCCAAACAAACCATTTAATAGCCGTAAAAAGTTTTAAATAGAGGCAAAAAACAATTTGAAAATGTAATCTAAATAGACTATTTTTGGATAAAATTAATTTAAACAAACTATCATGGGAAAAGGAGATCAAAAAACTAGACGCGGTAAAATTCAAGTAGGCTCATTCGGTGTTGTTCGCCCACGCAAAAAAGCATCAGCAAAAACTACTACGCCAAAAGTAAAAGTAGAAAAAGCAGCCCCTGCTAAAAAAGCAGCAGCTAAAAAAACAACGAAAAAAGAAGCAACAAAAAAAGAAGCTTAAAAAATAACAAAAAGACCGCTAACAAGCGGTTTTTTTATATAACACTCAAAAAAATAAACAACGGTGACACATTTTGAACCATCCAATTTAAAAATAGGCGTACTTGGCGGTGGGCAACTTGGGCGTATGCTCATACAAAGCGCCATTAACTACAATTTGTATGTATGCTGCTTAGATCCTGATGCAAATGCTCCGTGTAAAGCCATAGCCAATGAGTTTACAAAAGGCAGTTTAACTGATTACGATACAGTTTTAAAATTTGGAAAAGATAAAGACATCATCACCATTGAAATTGAAAATGTAAATATTGAGGCGCTAAAAGAGTTAGAAAGACAAGGCAAAAAAGTTTTTCCACAACCAAGCGTTATTGAAATCATAAAAGATAAAGGATTACAAAAAATGTTTTACCAGCGTAACGACATTCCAAGTTCCGATTTCTTTTTAATTGAAAATAAAACACAGATAGAAAAATACGCATCCTTTTTTCCGTTTTTCCAAAAGCTTCGAACAGGCGGGTATGATGGAAAAGGTGTTGTAAAATTAGGACATCCTAATAAAATTGAACAAGCCTTTGATGAGCCAAGTGTGTTAGAGCGTTTGGTAGATTTTGATAAAGAAATTTCGGTGATTGTGGCACGCAATGAAAGCGGCGAAACAAAATGTTTTCCTGCCGTTGAATGCGAGTTTAACTCTGAAGCAAACTTAGTAGAATTTTTATTTTCTCCTGCATCCATTAAAAAAACAGTTGACAAACAAGCTACTGACATTGCTATACAAATTGCTGAAAAATTAAACATCGTTGGTATTTTAGCCGTCGAATTATTTGTAACCAAGCAAGGAAAAGTATTAGTAAACGAAGTGGCGCCACGCCCTCATAATAGTGGACATCAAACCATTGAAGGTAATATCACGTCGCAATTTGAACAGCATTTAAGAGCCATTTTAAATTTACCATTGGGCGATACGTCAATTATTAAACCAGCGGTAATGATTAATATTTTAGGCGAAAAAAATTATGAAGGCGCAGCAAAATACGAAGGCTTAATTGATGCCATTAAATACAAAGGTGTGTACGTGCATCTGTATGGAAAAACAACGACAAAAGCGTTTCGCAAAATGGGACATGCCACTATCATAGACGATGATTTAGACCTAGCAAAAAAGAAAGCCATTATTGTAAAAGATTTGATAAAAGTGATTGCATAAGCTTACTACTATTTTTCGTGAGTATTAAAAATTAAAAACTAAAAATTAAAAACTAATTAAGTATGGTAGGAATAATAATGGGAAGCGCTAGTGATTTAAGCGTGATGAATGAAGCCGCAGAATTTTTAAAAAAATTACATATACCTTACGAAATAACGATTGTTTCGGCACACCGCACGCCAGAGCGCATGTTTGATTATGCAAAAAACGCACACACCAAAGGCATTAAAGTGATTATTGCAGGAGCTGGTGGTGCCGCGCATTTGCCTGGCATGGTAGCTTCGTTAACAGCGTTGCCAGTTATTGGAGTGCCTGTAAAATCAAGCAATTCCATTGATGGTTGGGATTCTATTTTATCTATTTTACAAATGCCAAACGGCGTACCCGTTGCAACTGTTGCTTTAAACGCGGCACAAAATGCGGGCATACTAGCTGCACAAATTTTAGGAAGTGCGGATACAACTATATACAACAACCTACTTTCTTTTAAAGAAGAACTCAAAGAAAAAGTGATGAAGAGTATTGATGGGATGAAGTAAAGTTGGAATAACTCATTTTCCAATTATTATAGATTCATTTAAATCAAAAGATTAACGCTAAATAAACAATTTGATTTATGTTGGTTCCTAAATGCATTTTCAATTTCGAATCATAATAATTCAACATCAACTATGAGACCTTCTATTTTATTTTTTATGATATTTTTATTGTTGTTTTATAATTGTACATCATTAAAAAAAATTGAACCCGCTGAGTTAACCCATCAGCATAATCCATTTGTTAGTAAATCATCGACTCAGATACAATTAGAGAAATTAAAAATTAAGTACGATACACTTATACCAATTATCAAAGGTTTATTCATCACAAATACTAGAATTGACAGCGTCTATTATTTAGAACAATCTAGGGCTAATGAAATGAATTTTACAGAATCTCAATTTATAGGAGAACATCTTACCATTCAGACTAAAAAATGGGGTGTGATTGACAGTGCAGGAAATGTGATCGTGCCTTTTATTTGTGATGGCGCAAAACAGATTTCGGAAAATGAAGGCATTGTCTCGGTTTTTTCAACCAGCTATTCGCTTAACACGGGCATTCCTAGATATCAATATAAAGGGATGTCTTATGTATTTAATAAAGAAGGAATTGTGTATACAACAAAAAAAGAGTTCAGTATAAAAATTGAATTTATTGCCGATTTTCATCATACAATATTTGTCATTCAAAAAGGCCCTCATTTCTATTTACCTAGCGAATACAGAATAATAAATTATTAATGGGTTGCTTTTTTCAAATAAAACCTTAATCCTGCAACTCTAACCAACGCATGGTTTTTTCATCAATGCTTTTTAAAACAAAACTAAATTGAGAAGATAATTTTTCGATTTCATTAGCGTCTGTTAATCCGCTAGCTAATTTATTTTCAATGTCTATTTTCTTCTTTTCCAATTCTGGTAACTCAGATTCCAAACCTTCTAATTCTTTTTCTTCTTTATAAGAACGTTTCTTTTTTTCAGTAACCACAGGTGTTTCCAAAACTGGTTTAGCAACTTCTTCTACTTTCGTTTCCAATGATTTTTGTTTTTTTGCTTCGCGTTCCAATTCTTCTAACTCATCTTCGGAATCAAATTTCCATTGGCGGTATTCGCTATAATTTCCAGGGAAATCTTTGACAACGCCATTGCCTTCAAATGCAAATACGTGATCAACTAAACGATCTAAAAAATAACGATCGTGAGATACAATCAATACACAGCCTTGAAAATCTAATAAAAACTCTTCTAAGGTTTGTAAAGTCACGATATCTAAATCGTTAGTAGGCTCATCTAATATTAAAAAATTAGGATTACGCACTAACACAGTTAGTAAATACAAACGTCTTCGCTCACCTCCGCTTAGTTTGCTGACGTGTCCGTATTGTACTTCAGGAGGAAAATTAAAACGAGTTAACAATCCAGAAGCGCTTAGCGAGGTACCGTTAGCTAAAGGAATAAATTCGGCAATATCTTTCACAACTTCAATCACACGTTTATCATCCGCCACTTGAATTCCTTTTTGAGAATAGTAGCCAAACACAATGGTATCACCAACCGAAACCTTACCAGCATCAGGCGGCTCAATTCCTTGCAACATATTAATGAAAGTACTTTTTCCAATTCCGTTTGGTCCAACAATACCAATTTTTTCACCTTTAATAAACGTGTATGAAAATGGATTTAATATTTTTTTATCGCCAAATGCTTTTTGCAATTTAGTAACTTCAATAATTTTACTTCCAATGCGTTCAACCTTTACACTTAATTCAATTTTTTTATCGACGCTTTTTTTACGTGCTTTTGCTTCCACATCCACAAAGGCATCTACTCTTGATTTTGATTTTGTAGTACGAGCGCGTGGTTGTTTACGCACCCACTCTAACTCACGCTTATATAAATTTTTTGCTTTGTCTAATTCAGATGCTTCAATCATCATACGCTCGGCTTTCTTTTCCATGTAATACTGAAAATTACCTTTGTATTCGTGCATGGAATAATTATCGATTTCAATAATTTTATCACACACTTCATCTAAAAAATAACGATCATGCGTTACTAATAAAATACTTTTTTTATACGAACGCAAATAATCTTCCAACCATTCAATCACTGTTACATCTAAGTGATTGGTAGGCTCATCCATGATTAATAAATCAGGCTCATTTAAAATAACTTGCGCTAAGGCTAATCGTTTTTTTTGTCCACCACTTAAGGTGCTCACTTTTTGTGTTAAATCCGTTAATGCTAAATTTGAACACACAAGCATAATTTGTGTTTCCACATTCCATGCTTCTAAATCATTCATTTTATTGGTTAAAATGTCTAATTGGTTTTCTGTTTTCTCTGTTGGATTAGCGTAATGTGTTTCCACCAAACGCGTGTAGTCAATCGCTGTTTTAACCATTTCACTATCTCCCGCATAAATTGCTTCGAGTAGTGTATGATTTTCGTTTAATTCAGGTTCTTGACTCAAAAACGAAATTCTTAATTCTTTTCTAAAAACAACATCACCCGAATCAGCAATTTCTTGTCCTTGTAATATTTTAAATAAGGTTGATTTCCCCGAACCATTCTTTGCAATTAAAGCAACTTTATCACCGTAATTAATTCCGAAGTTTATATTTTTAAATAAAACTTTGTCACCATAGCTTTTACTTAATTGATTTACTGATAATAAGTTCATTTTATGTTATTAGAGAAATTGTGAATGATTGAATTGTTTTGTCTTTTTAGTCCCTTATGTCTTTTCTGTCTATTTCTATGCTTTCAAATTTTTCTCAATGAGATAGCGTAATTTTTCTTTGGTAAGGTTTGAGTTGATTTCTCCGTTAACAGTTAGAGATACTGCTCCTGTCTGCTCAGAAACGGTAATAGCAATAGCGTCTGTCGTTTCTGTAATACCCACCGCAGCTCTGTGACGCATTCCAAAATTAGATGGAAAATTTTCTTTTTCAGTTACTGGTAATACACAACGTGCAGCCACAATTCGGTTATCTTTAATAATAACAGCACCATCATGCATTGGACTGTTTTTATAAAAAATATTTTCGAGCATTTTATCGGTTAAGGCAGAATCTACACTTTCTCCTGTATTAACATAAAACACTAAATCAGATTTCTTTGAGATGATGATTAAGGCTCCCGTTTTTGATTCACTCATCACAAAACAAGCATTAATAACAGCATCAGCGTTCAGTAAGAATTTACTACTCATGCTGCTTTCTGGACTTGAGAATGAAAACAATGCCTTCCATGATTTGTTTTTTAAAAATTCGTTAGAGCCAATATAGAGGAGAAACTTACGAATCTCTTGCTGAAAAACAACCATCACGGCAATCACGCCAACATTGATAAATCGACCAAGAATAGTTCCTAATAGTTTTAATTCAAAGGCACGAACAATGATGTAAACGATGTAAATTAGCGTTAAGCCAACAAACACATTCACCGCTGCTGTTCCTTTCACCATTTTATATAATTGGTATAAAATAACAGATACTAATAAAATATCAATGACATCAACAATGCCAAAGGATATAAAAAGTATAGCTAAAGAATAATACATCAATTAAAAAAGGTTTTAAAAAATAACCACATAGGCTCACAGATATAAATAAACCTATGCTACTATGTGGTTAAGTTATGGATGATAAAAATTAAGCTGTTGCAGAAGAAAGAACAGAGTTCATGCTTCTTACAGCATCTGCACTTTTTGCAAACAATGCTTTCTCTTCATCATTCAAGTTAAAGTCTATTATTTTTTCCCAACCGTTTTTACCGATTACAACTGGAACTCCCATACAAATGTCAGTTTGTCCGTATTCTCCTTCTAATAAAACGCTGCAAGGAATTAATTTCTTTTGATCATTTAAAATACTATCAACAATAGTTGCAACCGCTGCACCTGGCGCATACCAAGCTGAAGTTCCAAGCATGCCTGTTAATGTAGCACCACCAACCATTGTATCAGCAGATACTTTTTTCAATGTTTCAGCATCTAACGTATTGGCAACTGGTACACCATTATAAGTTGCTAAACGAGTTAAAGGAATCATAGTAGTATCACCATGTCCGCCAATAACAACACCTTGAATATCGCTAGCAGGAACATTCATCGCTTTTGATAAATAGCAATTAAAACGAGCGCTATCTAAAGCACCACCCATTCCGATGATTCTGTTCTTTGGTAATTTACTTCCTTTTAAAGCTAAGTAAGTCATGGTATCCATTGGGTTAGAAACAATGATAATAATGGCATTTGGAGAATGAGCTAATACATTTTCTGTAACTGTTTTTACAATCCCAGCATTGATACCAATTAATTCTTCTCGAGTCATTCCTGGTTTACGAGGAATACCAGACGTAACAACTACCACATCACTATTTGCAGTTTTTGAATAATCATTTGTACTTCCGCTAATTTTTGTGTCGAACCCATTCAACGAAGAGGTTTGAGTTAAATCTAGGGCTTTTCCTTCAGCAAAGTTTTCTTTAATATCTAAAATTACTACTTCGCTCGCAATTTTACGTAATGCGATGTATTCGGCACACGTTGCGCCCACGTTTCCTGCTCCAATTACTGATACTTTTGTCATGATGTTTTTTATTTATAAATTATATATTAATGAATTTTGAATTTTCCCCACGAAAGTAAGATATTTTGGGCGTTTTGCAAAATAATCATGTATGGATTTAATGTAATTGTTTAGCCATTAAACTAACGATTAATTAACATCTGGAATTGGAATTTAAGCGACTTAAGCTTTAAATAAGGAACTTTTAATTTGTTCTTGTTTTTCGTTTGAAGATACACTTCATTCATAACCCATTTTATTGCATGTTGATAGTATTTTTTGGGATGAGATCGTTTAAAATCAATATCTCGATCTGTAGAGGTTTCCCAATCTAATTGTTGGTTCAAAAATTCATTTTTTACCTCGTCATACAATTCAGTGCCTTTAATTGGATAAGCAATTGTTATGGTGTATTGAGATGGATTTGCAACAACTAAGTGTTTTATGGTTTCTTTAATGTCATCTTTAGTTTCTCCAGGATAACCAAGCATGATAAATGTACCTGCTTCAATACCGTGTTGCTTAGCAAGATTTATCATTTCACGTGTTTTAATAACATCCACGCGTCTATCCATGGCATCTATAATTTTTTGAGAGCCACTTTCGGCACCAACCCAAACTCTAAAGCAGCCACTTGCTTTCAGGGTTTTTATAACATCCTCGTTTAATCTATCGGCACGCGAAATAATTTCATATGGAATTTTGGCGTCTTGTTTTTTTACCTCATCGGCAAACTCATTTAACCATTTATGATGTATAGTAAACACATCGTCTACAAACCAAATCATATCCGGATTGTAAACTTCTTTCAATTGTTTTAATTCTTGCGCCACTAATTCTGGAGATCGCCTTCTATAGGTTCCTCCGTAAACAGCTCTGCTGCACCATTTACAAGTGTAAGGGCAGCCACGCATCGTGCTTACGCTCATCATACTGTAACCATGAGCTTTTTTCCATCCTTTTAAGTAGGGGTCAAAATTTATTTTGGTTCTATTTGGAAATGGAAGTACGTTAATATCTTTGATTAAAGTACGTTCAGGCGTTTCAATAACAACACCATTTTCTAAAAACGCTAACCCATTGATAGCATTTAACTTTAGTGTCTGTTCACCCTGAACTTGTTTCAGGGTCTCTGGAGATAATGAAAAAAGTTCAGAATGACTGAAACTTTTCAAACAATTCATTAACTCTAATGACGTTTCTTCTCCCTCACCGATGATAATATAATCAGCGCCATGATTCAAAAAATTTGAAATATGATTCCTTACCTCTGGTCCACCTAAAATTACTTTAATGTGTTTTAATTTTGGATTTGCCTTAATACACTTTATTATTTTGAGTACGTTTAATTTAGTCATCAAATTAGTATACAAACAAACCACATCTGGCTCGGTTTCTATAATGTGATTTACTAAATTATCAAAACTAGAAAAGGTCGAATCAAATACATCATTTTCAAAACCGTGCTTTTCTAAATAGGATGAAATATATAATATGCCCAAAGGCACGTATGGGCGCATGATTTGAAGCTCTTTCTGATCTTCTCTAATAAAATAACCGTGTGTAAAAAGAATCTTCATTTAGATTAAATATAACATTTATTTCTTTTCTAAAATAATCATATAATGATCCGACATATTTACAAAAAATGAAAATCGACTAAATAATTTATCTAAAAAAATAAAAATATTTAAAATTTGAATTCGCTTTTTCACATACGGTTCAAGATAAGAGGGAGGAACGAATAGACCAATGGGCTTGACTAAAATTGACTTGTATTGATCTTCAAATAATTCTTGGATATCAGTGGGAGAATAATAAAAGGTTTTAAAACTAACAGAATCAATTACTGTATCAACGCCTTGCTTAAGTCTTCTTCTATTGAATTTTACTTTATCTTTCTTTATCCAAAAAAACAGTCGTTCCCATAAGCAATTTGTTCCCATTATAACAAGTGCTATTTTATTTGTCCGACTTTGCTTTTCAATACATGCCAGTTTAAACTCCACTAATTCGTTAGAGTTTAAACAATTCAATCCTCCAAAATTGGAAAAAATTAATTCGAAATTAGGATTAGAAAGTTTGTTTATATCCTGCGCTTTCATTACATGAAAATCAATAGTTGCTTTGTTTTTTTCTGCCTTAGCAATAGCCACTTTTATCATTCCAACAGAAATATCAGTGGCAGTAACATGAGCAGATTGTTTAAAGAGCCAGTTAGCATCTTCGCCCGTGCCGCAATTAATTTCAAGCACATTTAGTTGATGTAATTTAAACTCACTTAATAAGCAATTATATACTTGATTACGCTGAGCCCTTCCAACGAGTGAATTTGTAAAATGCTCGTCATAGCTTTCTGCATATGTATTAAAGGCTTGCGGTTGCATGAGGTTCTATTTTTTTTAATTTCCATTTTTCCACTATCAGTAATGGTATTATTTTTAATAAAGACAAAACGTGTCTGAAATTTATAACGCTTGGTTTAACAACCCATTGTTTCGCAAAAAACAAATGCCTTTTAAATTGATATATTTTATGAATATATTTTTGCAACTGTTTATAAAACTCTGGTTTATAAGTATTCTCAAACATCATAGCTAATTCATCACTATCGGTCCAGTTGCTTTTTAACTTCAATTGTTCCTTTACTTTTTCATAAAAAACCGTTCCTGGCAAAGGATAGGAAACAGAAATGCCGATATCATCCGGCAATAAATCTTCCACTAATTTTATGGTCATTTTAATATCTTCAATGGTTTCATTTAAATATCCGAGTTGTAAAAAAAGTGAAACATGAATGCCATGTTTTTTTAGTAAGCATGTGGCTTCATATATTTGTTCCACTTTAGTGCCTTTATCCATTGCATCTAAAATCTTTTGCGAACCACTTTCAGCCCCCATCCAAACCATTGTGCATCCACTATTAGCTAAATGTTTAATATTCTCTTCTTGCAACAATAAATCGGCCCGGCTTTGAATTTTGTACGAAATTTTTAATTTCTCCTCCTTCACATTTTTATCAAACTCAAACAGCCACTGTGGTTTCAATCCAAAAATATCATCAGCAAACCAAACGTGTGTAAATCCAAATTGCTGTTGCCATTTTTTTATTTCAAATACTATGTTTTGCGGCGAATGAGAATTATATCGGTTTCCATAGATAGGCTTAGCGCACCAATTACATTTATAAGGACAGCCACGGGTGGTAACAAAATTTAAAGAGAAATATCCGTGATGCATCATCCACATCTGCTTATATGGAATAATGTTAATTAAATCCCAAGCTGGATGTGGCAATGTATCTAAATCTTTAATAATATAACGGCTGGTCGTTTTTACAAATTCATCGTTATCGACATAAGCAATTCCGTGAATAGTTTTAATGCTTAAATTATCTTTTAATGCATTACATAAATCTAAAACGGTTTGCTCAGCTTCTCCAATAACAATACAATCGGCACCATTCTTTAAATAAGCTGCATAATTATCAGTTGAATCGGAACTGGATGTGATGACCTTACATCCTTTCGATTTTGCATACGCCTGCATTTCAAAACAGGCCTCACGCATGTTAGTTAAACACATTTTAGTAAGATAGTTAAATCCATCATCGTAACTAATAAAAATATCTGGCTGATAATCGTCAATGGTAGAAAAAATATCTGAAGCAGAATGACAAAACATGGTGTCGAATAATTTAACATCATAGCCATTTTCACGAAGATAAGATACCGCGTAAAGAGTTCCCAATGGAGGATACGGCATAGCCGCCTTTAATTGCTTTGAATCAAAATTTAAAAAATAACTATGGGTGACTAATATTTTCATTTGATTAAATAGATTCTTTTTGCGCTAAAATTGAGTCAATAGTATTATGCCACTTTTCTAAAACTTTATTCTGATAGCCTTTTGTATGATGTTTACAAACATGCTTACGCGAGCGTATTTGTAAACCAAAATCTTCTTGTTTCATATGACTAAATTTCTTTCTCCAATGCTTAACAGTTAGTCTTAACAACATATCATCAACTTTATTACCAATAAAACCTGAAAACAAATATTCAATAAACGATTTAACTACATATTTTTTGAGAGGAGTAGATTCTTGCGAAGAACGAATAGGCATTTGAGGAAAATAAGATGTATACCAATTGTTCGTTTGTAAAAATTGAACATACAGATCATAATTTACCATTGGCATCAGAGTTGCAATTTCAGTCGCGACAAATTGATTTCTATCAGGAATTGTTAAATCCGCTTCTGAAATAAAATAATTTAAACAAAAAAATTCTTTCTTTTTTATAGAAAGCAATTTGTAGTAGAAAATAAAAATGGTTCGGCACAACCACAATCTGTTTTTTGTAGTGATGATAAAATAGTCGATATCACTTTGTTGATGAAAATAATTTTTAGAAAGTCCGCCCGAAATAAAAACTCCTTTTATAAAAGGAAATTTTGAAATTCTGGCGCTATATTTTCTTGCCAAAGGAAGCATTATTTGTGCTAATTGATTGGCTTCAATTCTCTGATTTATAAATTTAGTATCAAAATGTTGCGCAAAATAAAAATCATCCTGAGTCTTAATTATTTTTTTTTGAATAAGATTACTGATTGAATTCTCTAAAGTTGATTCTGTAACTGAATCAAATAGATTTTCTAAAATTTCTTTTTTTGTTACTGGATAATTAAACACATCGTAATAGGCTATTACCTTAATGATAGCTAATTCGCAATCATCGGGGTGTATTTTTGGCGTTACGGGCATAAATTTTAATGAAAGTAATTGAATTTTTTTGGATATTTATAAAATGAACTAGAAGATTATGAACAGTTTCTTAAAAAACAATTACTTAAAAATACTATGCTTACTGCTTATCCTACTTACACTTTATCCTAGTTCATATGTTTTTTATAAGTTAAAAAAAACGAAAGAAATTTCCTCATCAATCAGGCATCAATTAGCTGAATTAGGAGCAAAAAGCTTGGCAAGTATGGATGTTCCAGTTGGTGCCATTATCACCTTCAATGATTCTATCATAGGAACTGGATATAATAATGTATTAAAAGACAGTGTTGCATTTGGTCACGCTGAGATAAATGCAATTACCATGGCCTTAAAAAAATTAGGTATGAAAAAATTTAATGAACTCGATAGAAACAAGCTATTTCTATATACAACACTAGAACCTTGCGAAATGTGCAGAGGAGCTTTGATAGAATATAGAATAAAAAAAGTGCATTTTATGAAATCTAAATCTCTCCGTTATTGGTGGAAAGAAAGAAATTGGGAATTGGTTTATGAATACAATAAATCGCAAACAACTGGCGAATACTTACAAGATTCATTATTGTTAAAACATCCTCTTTATATGAAATAATTAATGAATAGCATCATATATTAATTTTTACCCTAAAAATACTTAAAGAATGGGATTGCCACTGAGAGCTATTATACTATATATTACTTAACAAAGCCATTCCTCAAAAAAATCTAGAAAAAGAAAATAATGAAGCGAAAGAACAATGATATTGTATTCTGTTTTTTTTAATAAACTAACGAACTGTTGAAATGCAGGTAAGCACGTTGTATCAGCCTCGCTTTCAGAAAAAACTGGCGTAACGACAATGAGTGTTTTTCTTTGTTTCAATGTTTTGCAAAAAATTAATGGGCTGACATCATACCATGATTAATGGAAGCAATCACTTTTCCTTGAAATGATTTTCCAAAAAATGGAGAGTTTTTTGATTTAGAAGCATTACCTCTTTCTGAAATAATTGTATTATCGCTTAACGTAAATAAGGTTAAATTAGCGGAATTGTGTTCAGCTATTTCTTGCTGTTTTATTCCTAAGATAGTTCTTGGATTTTCGGCTAACACTTCTGCGATTTTTTGAGCTGTTATTTTTGATTGGCTCGATACAATACAATTAAAAGCAGTTTGAGTATTAATCATTCCATTGTCTGCTAAATCAAATTCTAAATCTTTACTTTCTATGTCCTGCGGTGCATGATCACTCACCACAACATCAATAATTCCATTTTCTAATGCTTTACGCAAAGCACTCACATCTTCTTTACTTCGCAACGGAGGATTCACTTTAAAATGAGTGTCAAATCCTTCTAACGATGTGTCGTCTAAAAATAAATTATACGCTGCAACACCCGCAGTTACTTGTAATCCATTTGCTTTTGCCTTTTTTACTAATTCAACACTTCCTTTCGTAGAAATAGTTGGGATATGCATGCGACCACCCGTATATTCCAAAATTTGTAAATTACGTTGTAACATTAATTCTTCTGCTAATGCTGGAATGCCTTTTAATCCAAGCTTTGTAGAAGTAACACCTTCGTTCATCTGTCCGTCATGTGAAATGGTTTTATCATCGCAGTGTGTGATAATAAAGCTATCAATACTTGAAGCATATTGTAAGGCACGTAAAACTAAACCAGCATCTTTAATTGGTTTTTTGTAATCGCTAAAAGCAAATGCTCCTGCCAACTTCATGTCGTACATTTCAGATAAATCTTTTCCTTCTTGCCCATGACTCACAGTGCCAATTGGAAATACGTCAACTATGTTGTTTAATGAACGACTCTTAATGTATTCTATTTGGGCTTTATTATGCAACGGAGGATTAGTTCCACTCATCACACAAACACCTGTAAAACCACCCTTTGAAGCGGCTGCTAAACCAGTCTGTAAAGTTTCTTTATGTTCATATCCTGGATCACAAAAATTGACTTGCATATCAATCCAGCCAGCAGATACAAATAAATCTTTAACATCGATTGTTTTAGTATTCTTTGTTGGAACAATCTTAGTTTTAATCTGAGTAATCACTCCTTTTTCAATTAAGATGTCTACCTTTTTATTATGAAATGGACTTTTTGAGTCTACTATGGTTGCTTGTTTAATTAATAAAGTCATGTTTTACAATTTTTAGTTTTTTAAATTAAATCTTATCAGCTATCTAAAAAAACGGATAATTAAGATTTCTCCCAATAAAAATAACAAAGCTAAAATTAAAAATAATTTCCATAATTTATTTCCATTGTTGGTTTCTTTTAATGACTGTGCGATCGAAGATTCTTCGCTCTTTAGGACTGTAAGGTTTTTTAAACCCAAACTATCAGACCAAGCATTTAACTCATCTTCGTTGAAAAAACGCATATCAGATTCCTTTCTATCGTAATTAAAGCCTAATCCTAAAACAACTTTATCACCTTGATTGACTGTATAATGACCAGCTTCTGAAACTTGATTCTGAGTAAATAATGTGGTTTTACTATTTACAATTCGTTGCTCAGGAATCATGTCAAACTCAGAATTAGCTTGCATAATATGAAGTGGCTTTTCTTTGTCATTTTTATCTAAAGTAATATCAATTGCTTCAGAGGCTGACGATTTATAATAAATAGGCGATGGTTTTAAACTCAACGCTCCTATTCTAATAAATGTTGGAACGAACAAAGCATGCTTCAAGAAATTAGAGGAACTTTCTTCACTTGAAATTGAAAAAAGATATACTTTTCCTTTACCAATGTTTAAACAACTTAATAATGACTCCCCATTTTGTAGTATGATGACAGATTCTCCAGTGTTAAATTTGTTTCTATTAAATCTAATATGACTTTTTACTTTAGGCATATCCATGTTTTCATCAAGTTTTTCGAAAACGCCTTGAAAAAAAACTTGATCACTCTTTATTATTTGTGCATCTATTCGAGTTGTATCAACAAGTTCAATTTCTGGCAACAGCATACTTTTAAATGCACTAGTGTAAGCAGTTAAATCAGCCTTTAGGTTTGGAAATAAAATGACTGTACCGCCTGAAGTGATAAATTTATTTATTTCAACTATGAATCCACTTGATATCGTTTTTAATCCATTTAGAATAATAAGATTCTTTTTAGAAAATAAATTGTAGTCGATGTTATCCTCTCTGTTCTCTTGATAAATAAACATACTGTCATTCTGAAACAAGGAACTAAAATTTCTTGACGTTTTTTCATCAACACCATTTATAACCAATGTTGAAATAACATGATTTGAATTAAAAGAAAAATAAAACGCATCATCAAATGAAACAGGATAATCATCAATTTTTAAAATGCCATAATTAATCCCACGTTCCTTAATAGTAAAAGTAACTTTAACTATCTGTTTGCTATGTGCATCTATATTAAATGAATTAAGGGAAACTTGTTTTTGATTAATTAGTAATTTTAGTGTACCTGCTTCCAAGTTTTTTTCACTAGCATTATTAATACTTACGTTCAAAACTTGCGTTGTTCCAAATTGTTGAACAGGGCTTTCAAACCAAACACTGTCAATAAAAACATTATTTACTTCTTCAGAAACAATTGGAATAAGAAACATAGAACTTGATGTGTCACAATTTTGTTTTAAAATACGCGATGTGTTTTTCTGAAAATCACTTAAAAAAAACTGATGCTTATTTTTAGAATTGGTGTTTTGAAGAAAATCTAACTGCCTTTTTATAACATCATTTATATCGCGGTTTGAGGACGAAATTTTCACCTCATTAACCTGTTCTATAAACTCATCTCTATTTAATAAACGCTGATGTTTTCCTAGAAAATCATTTGTTAATAATTGAAACCTATCATTGATATGATAAGCTCTTGCGAGACTGATTGCGCTTACTTTCGCAGATTCTAATAAGGTTCCTTTCGAATTGATATTCTCCATACTAAAAGAATTATCAATGTAGACACTAATCGTTTTTTTGCCGAGGACTATTTTCTTTTTTGATGGTATAAACGGCTGAGAAAAAGCAAAAACCAAACACGCTATTGCTAAAATTCGCATAAGCAAAATTAACAACTCTTTCAGTTTTGATTTTTTTTCGCTTTCAAATTTAATGTCCTTTAAAAATTGAACGTTTGTGAAATGAATAATTTTATGCTTTCGGAAATTAAACAGATGAATAATAACAGGGATTGCGATGGCAAAAAGCCCAAATAAAAATGTAGGAAATAAAAAATTCATCAAGAGTAAAAATAAGAAAAATCTTCCTGATTAAATCAAAAGGGTCTTATTATAAAAATACTAGTTACAAATTAGAAAACTCTAATGCCGCCATATTGTGAATGGTGAGAACGCCTTGTAATTCTGTTCAAGCCAACAAATCGTAACGATAACTCGTAAGCACCTCTCCCTGTTGAAACTTTAGTTAATTTAGATGCGTTTACATCATAGCTTAATCCAATGATATAGTTTTTCATTTCATACTGAACCACGCCAATAAACGCGTCCAATCCACGATATAATACTCCAAAATTAAAAGCGTTACTTACAACATATCCCGTTACAACAGATTCTACTTTTGGTTTATAGCTCAATATCATCCCCGCAACAAACTCTTGGTGCTTATTTTGAAATTGAAAATAACCCTTAGGCAGAATAACCAAACTAGTATTTTTGATTCCAAAATATCCTTGAAAATAAACCATCGCCCTTGTTCCTAAACCGCTATTTCCATTTTTATAAAGAGAAACATTATTATTGTTAATATGGAATGCGGAAAAACCAATGTCAAAAATACGAGCGTCATTACTAGAGATTGTCTTTTCAGAAGATTTGTATCGATAGTTAAAGCCTGCCGCAACATCAACAAAATTAATTCTTTGTAAGTTAACTAATTGCTCTCCAGTTGGTAAATTAGGATTATACGACTTTCCAAAATATTGCTCACCCCACTGAAAATTAACGTCATTTATAGATCGTTGATTATAGTTTATTTTTAGACCACTACTTAATGAGCTGGTTCTTGTAATCTTTAAATGATACGCTGCATTTAATCCTGCCTGCATACTCACATAAGAACCATCACCAGATTTGTCGTAAAAACAATCCAATCCCATACCTAAGCTACCAGTTTTCCTTTTTTTTCCAACTCTTGCTGCTGCAGCAACGCCATAACTCGTAAATGGCTCAGTCAAAGCCTTCCATTGAGTTCTGTGTATAACTCCAACATCTAAATTGTTTTCAAGACCAGTATTAGCTGGGTTTACAAAAGTTGGAAGAGCAAAAAATTGAGAAAAATGAATATCCTGAGCATATGCGTGAACACTTAGTAAAAACAAGCCAATAATTGCTATATTTTTTTTATTCCCCATTTCCTTTCTACTGCTTTTACTTTAAGTCCTTTTCTCTATATAAACTAACGAAAATCGTTTTATTACTTTATTACAGTAACATTACCTGTTTTAGTAACTGATTCGCCATTTTTCAATTTAGCTATCAATTGGTAAATGTAAACACCCGTAGAAACAGGGGTGCCTTTAAATTTACCATCCCATTTATTTTTTGTGTCTTTGGTTTCAAACATCATTGCACCCCATCGATCAAATACTCTAAACACTACTTCATTGATACAATTTCCATAAACTCCTAATTCATCATTATAACCATCATTATTTGGCGAAAATGCATTAGGTATAAACACATCACCACACAAAATAGAAATGTCTAAACAATCAGAATCTTGACATCCATCCACTGTTGTAATATCAACACAATATCTTGTATCTTCATAAGGTTGAGCTTTTACAATAGAACATGTGTAACAGTCTAAAGCTGAAAAGTTTGGAGTCCATGTAAATGATACACCTGTAAGACCAGTCAATGTAATTAATTCTCCTTGATATAATTCCATATTTGAAGCAGCTAACGTTGCTGTAAAAATAGGTGAAGGCAAAATATCAACTGTATTCGTGTAGACACAATTATTAGCATCTGTTATACTCACTGTATATAAATCAGGACATAAATCAATAACTCCACTTAACGTTGAGGTAGCAGGAGACCAATTATATAAATACGACCCTGTTCCTCCCGAACCTATAATAGTTGCAACACCATTACAATTTCCGCATGAAGTGTTAGAATAAGATATCGCTCCTAATAATATAGTCGGTTCGGTTACAGTATGTGTGGTTACAACCGAACAAGATGGAGCTATAGACAATACACAGGTGTATACGCCAGCCGCTAAACTTGTTGCGGTATTCGTTGTAGATACATTTGGAGACCAGTTATAACTTGTTGCTCCTGTAGCGTTAATCAAAATACTTCCTGTGCTTACTCCATTACAAAGTACGTTTGAAACAGTAGCTGTACTTATTACGGGATAATTTACAATATTAACTGTTCCAGAATTAACACTTGCGCAAACACCGCCATTAGCTCCTAAAACCGTATAGGTAGTTGTTGTACTTGGCGAAAAAGACTCTGTATTTGTGGTTGTACCTGTACTCCATAAATAACTCGTTGCGCCTGATACTGAAAGTGTGGCAACGCTACCAAGACAAACAGTAGCTGAACTAACAGTTAAGGTTGGTGTTGGAATCACAGTAATAGTTTTAACAGCCGAATTAGTGCAAGTTCCTGCTCCTACCACAACTGTGTAAGTTGTAGTAACAGATGGACTAGCAGTAGTGGAACCGCCTGTTGTAAAAGTTAATGTTGAAGACGGCGACCATGTATAAGTAGATGAACCTGCACCTGTTAAAATAGCTGGTTGACTTACACAAACCGTATTCGTATTTGAGGTTAGCGTAACGGTTGGTGGGGAAGAAATGATCAAATCTCTAAGCACAGTACTCGTGCAACCACTTGCTAAAGTAACTAAAACAGTGTAGGTTCCTGCCATAGTTGCGTTTGTCACTGCAATTGTCGGAGTTTGTAATGCAGAGCCAAAACCTCCTGGACCTGCCCATAAATAAGTAGCGCCAGCACCTCCACTGGTAACGGTTAAAGCAACAGAAGATCCGTTACACGCCGTTAATGAGGGCAATGTTACTGTTGGTGTTGGAGGAGAAGGGATTACCACTACAGTATAGGTTTGTGGCGTTGGCGACACACATGTAGAGGTAGGAACACCAATAATGGTATAAGTAGTTTGAACGGAAGGATTAACAATGGCACTAAAGGTTGTTGAACTAGATAAGGCTGTTGGTGGACTCCATGACCAACTATACACGCCCGTACTAGCACCAGCAATTTCTATTTTAGTTGGACCGCAAGTTCTTGCCGTATCCGGCGGAGCAGATGGCGAGCATGCAGAAGGCGCTACATAAGCAGAACCAGGAAATGATAATGACAATAAGTTATTTACAGCTGCTAATTTATTAGAGGCACTTAAAATAGTAACAAATTTAAATGTTCTGGTTTCTCCAGGTAAAAAATTAGTGATTTTATAGGATAACGAAATAGCTTGATCGGCAGTAGTTGTTGCTCCTACGGTTTGGGTAAAGCCAATGCCATTCCATAAGTTAAAAGCATTTCTGTTTGCAAACCCTCCATGAGAAACTCTAAAATTTGAGCCCACTGCAGCAAAAGCCATGTATGAGGCTGGCATAACAGCCGTTGAATTCTGACGAGCGCTAACACATGCCAAGGGAACGCCAGGACAAGAACTAACTCCAGGCTGGTCCTCGATAGTATTAATCGTTGTAAAACTACTTCCCCCACCAGGATATGACTGATTGTTATCTGGATCCACATTACGATAATAATATAACTCTGGAATAGCTGAAGCTGAGTTGTTTATCAAAGAAACAGTTGTTGTATAATATAAATCGTTCAATTGTAAAAAATAATTAACCTTAGCTTTAATATTAGTCGTTCCAGATATAACAGACCCACTCCAATCAATGTTATAGCAATTTAAAACTTGAGTGTAACTTACCGAAGGTGTAATGGCAATTTGTAATAATGGCGTTATGCCCGTACCAGAACAATTATTACTAAATATAGAGCCTGCTGAAGAATTCCCAACTAGCAATCCCCAGCCGTTTTCTGGGGATCCAGGAGTAAAAAAGTCACCATTAAATGTAGCCCAAGCATTAAGTTGGGGATTAGCAACAAAACCAAATAATCCTCCACCACCACGCGGGTGCATGCCCGCTGGAAGAGGCGTTGCATTGGTACCTTCAAAACCACCCGACCCATTTACTCCAATTTCAACGCTTGTTCCTTTGATGTATGCTCCACCGCCCACAATCTGAGCCATTACGATAACACTAAACAGAGTTAAAGCAAACGTTAATAGTGATTTTCTTACGGTTAATTTTGAATTCATTTTAAATAGATTTTGAAGCCTTTTATATTAATTTCTTTTATTTCACTTATTAGTAAAGATAAATATACATTATTTATTTAAATAAAAACAATAACACTTAGTGAAAGGTCGGTTTCAGTTTGTGTAAACGCCTTTTCAAAAAGTTAAAAATTGTTCCACATAAAAAGTAAGAATGATTCCTTAATACCGAACAATTTTAGTTTATTTTACTAAAAATTACATTTTTTCGATTACACCCCCCCTTTTTTTAATAAAAAATTAATAAATATTTACTTTTTTTGTTCAACACCCCCTTTATTTTTTATAAATTTGTCAAAAAATTATAATAATATGTCTACTAGAAGAGTTTTAGCTATGCAGGAAGTTGGAAAACGTACTCCTGTTGAATTTAATAATAACAACCAACAAGTTTCAAAATATTATGGAGCAAATGTGTTTGGATTAGACGCCATGCGCGAGTTTTTATCAGAAGAA
This sequence comes from Bacteroidia bacterium, assembly GCA_044353195.1. Taxonomy (GTDB): domain Bacteria; phylum Bacteroidota; class Bacteroidia; order B-17B0; family Aurantibacillaceae; genus UBA4416. The sequence goes on from JBILCJ010000009.1 coordinate 21,470, forward strand.
GCCTTTAATAGTATACAAAATTCTATGAATCAAGGCACCATTGTGGAGCGTAAAATGGCTGATCAAGTAGCCTCTTGTATGAAAGCTTGGGCGCAAAGTAAAGGGGTAACTCATTTTACACATTGGTTCCAACCGTTAAGTGGGGCAACTGCCGAAAAACATGATGGCTTTTTTGAACCAATTGAAGGAGGTAGAGCTATCGAACGCTTTAGTGGAAATGCTTTAGTGCAGCAAGAACCAGACGCTTCTTCATTTCCAAATGGTGGGATTCGTAATACATTCGAGGCACGTGGCTATACCGCTTGGGATCCTACTTCACCGGCATTTATTTGGGGAGAAACATTGTGTATTCCAACCATTTTTATTTCCTACACAGGCGAATCACTAGATTTTAAAACGCCATTACTAAAGTCACTTCATGCTATTGATAAAGCGGCAACAGATGTGTGCCAATATTTTGATAAAAATGTCACTAAAGTTATCGCTACGTTAGGTTGGGAACAAGAATATTTTTTGGTGGATTCAGCCTTATATAATATTCGTTTTGATTTACAACAAACAGGGCGAACCTTATTTGGGCATGCACCTGCTAAAGGCCAGCAATTAGAGGATCATTATTGGGGATCAATCCCTGAAAGAGTTGCAGCGTATATGCGCGACTTTGAGTACGAATCTCATTTATTAGGCATTCCGGTACGCACACGTCATAACGAAGTTGCGCCAGCTCAATTTGAATGTGCGCCTGTTTTCGAAGAAACAAACTTAGCGGTTGATCATAATTTATTATTGATGGATGTGATGGAAAAAGTTGCTATTCGTCATAATTTCAGAGTATTGATGCACGAAAAACCTTATGCAGGAGTTAATGGTAGCGGAAAACACAACAATTGGAGTTTGGCAACTAATACAGGTAAAAATTTATTATCTCCTGGCAAAACACCAAAAACGAATTTACAATTTCTTACGTTTTTTGTTAATACGGTAAAAGCAGTTTACGAACACGCTGATTTATTGCGCGCTTCGATTGCATCAGCTAATAACGATCACAGACTTGGCGCTAATGAAGCACCTCCAGCTATTATGTCTGTATTTTTAGGAGAACAATTATCAAAAGTGTTGGATGAATTAGAAAAAGCGATTCATTCTGGAAAAATGAGCCCAGAAGAAAAAACAGCTTTAAAAATGAATATCGGTAGAATACCAGATATTTTATTAGATAATACAGATAGAAATAGAACATCACCTTTTGCATTTACTGGAAATAAATTTGAATTCAGAGCAGTTGGATCATCCGCTAATTGTGGTGGACCAATGACTGTTTTAAACGCCATTATGGCTGAACAATTAGTGTCATTTAAAAAAGATGTAGATGCGCTTATTACTAAAAAAGTGGAGAAAGACGAAGCTATTTTCCAAGTATTAAAAAAATACATCATCGAAAGTAAGCGCATTCGTTTTGAAGGAAATGGTTATGGTGATGCATGGAAAGCAGAGGCTAAAAAACGAGGTTTGTCGAATATTCCAACAACTCCTGGCGCATTAGAAGCAATGATTACAAAAAAATCATTAACCATGTTTGAATCTCAAGGCATTTTAAATCACCGTGAACAAGAAGCACGTTATGAAATTAGCTTAGAGACGTATACTAAAAAAATACAAATTGAAAGTCGAATTATTGCCGACATGGTTGATAATCAAATTATCCCAAGCGCTTTGACGTATCAAAAAGTTTTAATTGATAATGTTACTGGTTTAAAAAATATTTTCAGTTCAACTGATTTTAAAAAAGTAAGCGATACACAGATTGCCTTAATCAAAGAAATTAGTGATCGCGTTGCCATTATTAAAAAAGCCGCTGATGATATGACTGAAGAACGCAGGAAAGCAAATAACTTAGATAGTTCTAAAAAACAAGCCCACGCGTATTGCGAAAAAGTTAAACCGTTTTTTGAAACTATCCGTTACAACGTAGATAAGTTAGAAAACATTGTTGATGATGCCACTTGGCCATTACCAAAGTACAGAGAAATGTTGTACTTAAGATAAACTACTTCATGTACTTATTCAAAAAAATCCCCAAGTTGAATAACTTGGGGATTTTTTTAAATAGAAATTGCTATTTATTTTTTAACCCGTATAAACTTCCACCTTTTTCAAAAAGTTTTTCAATGCGCTTTTCGATTTCAGGATTCTTTTCTAATACAGGTGCATGATGTGGTTTAATTCTTGCGTCAATTATCATCGCATCGCAGGCAAAATGTTTAAATTCTATTTTCGAATTTATACCATAAATATCATGGCTTGGATTAGATCGTGTAAAGGTTACCCATAACCAATTCTTTAAATTTTCTGCAGTAAATTCAGAATCATCAGCAATAACAATTAATGGAAACTGACTAAATAAATTTTCTTTTACCTCGTTATTAAAATCTTCAAATTCTTGTTTTGCTTTGTCATACGACTGAAATTTATTTCCTTGAAAAATCAACACGCCATCAAAAACTAAGCAAGGAT
>JBILCJ010000099.1:0-7922 GCA_044353195.1 Bacteroidia bacterium
ATCGTGGGCTGATTTAATGATTTTAACAGGAAATGTAGCTTTGGAATCAATGGGCTTTAAAACAATTGGCTTTGCTGGTGGAAGAGCTGATGTGTTTGAACCAGCTTCTAATGTGTATTGGGGTAAGGAAACAAAATTTCTTGATGACAATCGTTATTCTGAGGGGAGAAAATTAGAAAATCCATTAGCCGCTGTTCAAATGGGATTAATTTATGTAAATCCTGAAGGGCCTAATGGCAATCCTGATCCTTTAGCTTCTGCTAAAGATATTAGAGAAACGTTTGCAAGAATGGGTATGAACGACGAGGAAACAGTAGCTTTAGTTGCTGGTGGACATACATTAGGAAAAACTCATGGTGCAGGTGATGCTTCATTAGTTGGAAAAGAACCCGAAGCCGCTGCGATTGAAGAGCAAGGTTTAGGTTGGAAAAGTACATACAAATCAGGTAAAGGAAAAGATGCTATTACATCAGGACTTGAAGTAACTTGGACGGCAACACCAACGAAATGGGGGCAAGGCTATTTTAATTTGTTATTCGCCAATGAATGGGAACTAACAAAGAGCCCTGCTGGTGCAAATCAATGGACCGCAAAGAACGCAAAGGCAATTATTCCAGATGCATTTGATAGCACTAAGAAACATTTACCAACTATGTTGACCTCAGATATTGCTTTAAGAGTAGATCCTGTTTATGAAAAAATTTCTAGAAACTTTTTAAATAATCCAAAAGCGTTTGATGAAGCATTTGCAAAGGCTTGGTTTAAATTAACACACCGTGATATGGGACCAAGTTCTTTATACTTAGGGCCTGAACTACCTAAACAATCTTTTGTTTGGCAGGATCCATTACCCGTTGTAAAAGTTACACCATTAACTAAACTTGAAATAGACAATTTAAAAACGAACATTTTAAATTCTGGATTATCATTAAATGAATTGATTTATACAGCTTGGTCATCAGCAAGTACCTTCAGAGGTTCGGACAAAAGAGGAGGAGCAAATGGCGCGCGCATTAGATTAATGCCACAAAGAGAGTGGGAAGTAAACAATCCAAAACAACTTGAAAAAGTGTTAAGTACACTAACTAAAATTCAAGGAGATTTTAATGTGAAATCTAAAAAACAAGTTTCGATGGCGGATTTAATTGTATTAGCAGGTACTGCAGCTATTGAAAAATCAATTAAAAACGCAGGTTTAACTATGACTGTTCCTTTTACGGCAGGTAGAGTTGATGCAAGCCAAGATGAAACAAACGTTGAAGGAATGGCTGTTTTAGAGCCAGCAACTGATGGTTTTAGAAATTATTCAAAAACAGAATATACCATACCTACTGAAGAATTATTAGTTGATAAAGCACAATTATTAAAGTTAACTGCTCCAGAAATGACTGTTTTACTTGGTGGTTTACGTGTATTGAATGCAAATTATCATAATTCTCAAAATGGGGTTTTAACTTTAGAAAAAGATAAATTAACGAATGATTTTTTTGTGAATTTATTAGACATGAATACGGTTTGGACTCCTGTTAAAGATTCAAAAGAAATTTTTGAAGGCAGAGACAGAAAAACAGGTTCCTTAAAATGGACGGCAACTCGCAATGATTTAATTTTTGGATCAAACTCCGAATTAAGAGCGTTAGCAGAAGTTTACGCAAGCTCAACCAATAAAGAAAAATTTGTAAAAGATTTTGTTGCCGCTTGGACAAAAGTGATGAACTTAGATCGCTTTGATTTAAATTAAACTATTTATTGATTCTATAAAAAAAGTCTCATTCAATTTTGAATGAGACTTTTTTGGTTTAAATGAACATGTTTTTACTGTCTATTTATTTTTTTTAATATTGGAAACGTATTTTTTTTGATAGACTTTTAGATTCGAAGCTAAAATTTATAAAATATTTTTTTCATTAATCAAAACTATCATTTTCCCGTCATTCCATCCCATCTAAAAACGCCAATTCTGGGTATTCAAATACTAATTGAACTTCTGAAGTATCTTGATTTTTGTTTTTATTGGTAATCAATTTGGAAATAGTATGTGCTTCAAGTTCACCGTCGGGTAAAGGTTTCATGAGGTCGTTAATGTCTTGTTCGTTTAAGTTTTTTTTGAGCCATTCGTGCTCCATGCCTTTAGGTAAAATCAATGGCATACGTAATTTATCATTATGAATCTTACTCATAAGCGCATTAGCAGGCGTGGTGATGATAGAACATGTTTTGGTTTGTACTCCGGTTTGTGTATTAACCCAATCGTTAAAAATACCTCCTAAAGCAAATACTTCATGATCTTTGTAATGGATGTAGTATGGATATTTTTGTTTACCTATGGTTCGCCATTCGTAAAAACCATCTACTAAAATGAGACAGCGTTTTTCTCTGATTGAATTTTTAAAAGAGGGTAGGGTAAACACCGTTTCGCTTTTTGCATTCAATGTTTTGGATTGCATGTCCTTAGCATCTTTTTCTGTTTTGCAAAAATCAGGAATTAAACCCCAATTAAATGCGTTAATCAATTCAGGTTGTAGTGAACTTATTACTGGCACTAATGGATGTGTAAATCCAGATAAATAATAATGAGCAGGAAGTGTAATAGCAGGATCAATTTTGACTTTAAATTGTTTCTCTGTTTCCTTACTTATTTTTTTAGTTGATACGTTGTAGCACATGATTTTTTCTGTTGTAAATTTAATATTCTAATCTTTTGTTTTATTATTTTTTCGCGTTAGGGATTGTAACGGAAATCCTTTTTTTGTACACTAACTTCGGTTACGGAGCTGGACTCCACTGAGCTTGCCGAACGTGTCGAAGTACCGAAGTGTACGAAAAAAGATTGCAGTGTAAAGCCCTACCCGCAGTGTAACGCCCACCTCATTAAGCAAATCTCTTATCTTGTTCGATATCAAGTTTCGCCATTTTTTCTACCTCAATGCTTGGCACACCAAAATCTTCCACCACTTTGCCTAACACTAAATAAACTCCCCAACCTTTAAATGGATAAGCTTTAAACGCGGTTGAAAAATGTGTGGTATCAAAGTAATCACCATCGTAATCTAAAAACGTTCCAAAGGCCATCAATTTCCCATTCGATGTTCTCACTGTTTTTTGTGTGACGTAATTTCCGATCATCCGTATTTTTTTACCAAGGTGTTTTTTTAAATCTTTGGCTTTGCAATCGCCTCTCGATGTTGTTTTGAGTAAATCAAATTCGCTCAAACTTACCGGGAATTCGAGTAATTCCATTTCATCATATGCATCTTCAATTTTGTTTCGTTCTAATTTTGGTAATTTCCATTTCACTTGTGGTTCTTCAAACATACTCAGCGATACATCTTTTCGTTTTAAATCGGATGGATTATAAATCATGTGTGCTTCCCACAATAACTCGCGTTTATCTTGTCCAATAAAACGGAGCGCATCAATCCGAATTAAAATAATGAGTTGCTCTAAAGATATTTTTGTTCGCAGTTTAAAATTCTCTAACGATGTGTAAACGCCATTTGTTTCACGTTCATGAACTATCTGATGTGAAATATCAGCTCCTAACGATTTGATATGAATAAAGCCTAAATAAATATCACTGTCATAAAGCATCGTTGTGTAAATGCTTTTATTCACGCAGGGTAGGTGTATGGTTCCACCTAGTTTACGTGCTTCATTCACATAAATGCGTGTGCCATAAAAACCACCAAAATTATTGATGACCGCCACAATAAATTCTAAAGGATAGTACGCTTTTAAATACAAGCTCTGATAACTTTCGCCAGCATACGATGCAGAGTGGCCTTTTGCAAAACTATAACCCGCAAAGGATTCTATTTGCTTCCAAACTTTTAAGCCTAATCCTTCAGGATATTTTTTCATTTTGCAATACTTAAAAAACTTTGCTTCGATGTCTTCAAATTGTTTTTGGTTGCGCGATTTTCCACTCATCATTCTTCGCAACACATCCGCATCCGATAAATCTAATCCACCAAAATGATGGGCAATTTTTAGTACATCTTCTTGATACACCATCACACCATAGGTTTCTTGCAATTGCTCTTTCATGATGGGATGCAAGTAATCAACGGTTTTTAATTGACGGTGTCGTTCTATAAATGAACTCATCATGCCGCTTCTTGCCACACCAGGACGAATTACCGAACTGGCAGCCACTAAGGTTAAATAATTGTCGCATAATAATTTTCTAATCAACATGCGCATGGCAGGACTCTCAATGTAAAAACAGCCGGTTGTATTTCCGCTGACTAACAAATTATTACAAGCCTCATCGACTTTAAATTTTTCGATTTGATGAATGTCAACCTTAATGCCTTTGTTTTTATAAATCAATTCACGTGCTTCTTTGATATGCCCTAAGCCACGCTGACTCAAAATATCTAATTTTTCAAAACCGGCATCTTCTGCAATGTGCATATCAAATTGCGTTGTTTGATAGCCTTTGGGTGGTAAATCTAAAGCTGTGTAATACGTTAATGGTTCTTCCGAAATTAAAACACCACCTGCGTGTATGCTTCGTATACTGGGGAAATCCGCAATCGCATCGTATTGTTCTAAAATCTCTTTGCAAATTTTTGTGTCATTCAATGGGGATGTTGGATACTTAATCAGTCGATCAATGTCTTCTTTAGGTAAGCCATGTATTTTTCCCATTTCTCGGATGATGGAACGATCTTGAAACGTCACCATGGCGCCAAGTAAGGCTGTATGCTGAGCACCATAGCGTTCAAAAATATAATCATACACGGCATCTCTGTCTTTCCAACTGTAATCAATATCAAAGTCGGGAGGCGATTTTCGTTTAGGATTCAAAAACCGTTCGAAGTATAAATTCAATTCGATGGGATCAACATCGGTGATGCGCAAACAGTAAGCTACAATGCTATTGGCGCCACTGCCTCGTCCGTAGTGGTAATATTCTTTACTCCATGTAAACTGAATGATATCCCAAGTAATTAAAAAGTAAGCACAAAAACCTAATTCAGAAATGATTTCTAATTCTTTGCGAACGCGTTCTAAGGCCACACGGTTTGTTTTCGAATAACGAAACGCTAAACCTTCAAAGGCTAATTTTTCTAGTAATAATTTATCTTCGTATTCGTTGCCGGTGAATGTTTTTTTATTTTTTATTTCTTTAAAATCGTAATCAAAAGTGGCAATGGTGCAAAGCTTTTTTGTGTTTTGAATGATGTGAGGAAAGGCATCAAAGTATTCTAACAGTTTTTGTTTTGGTACAATGTATTCATCAATCCGCGCATGATTCTCAGGTTTTAATTGTTCAAATAACAGATTTAAATCAATGGCTCTTAGTTTCTTATGAATGATGTAACCTGCTTTATTTTTAAACGTGGAGCTTTGTAAAATCACATATTTTTTTTGAATAGATTTTTTCTCAACAATGATTTTATTTAAATCGCCCAAACGCACGCCTATGTATTCATTCTCTTTTAATGCAGCATGATGTGTTCCATACGGATAAATGATGTAACAGTGATTGAACGTTGGTCTTAAAGGGTAGGGCACACCCGTTAAATTTGTTAAGGTTAAGAGTTCGTTAACTTCTCTAAATCCTTCGTTGTTAATGGCAATAGCAACAAATAATAAATCATCGCCACTTCTAAATTCAGCACCAACAATCGGTTTAATACTTTGATCGTAACAGGCTTTTACAAAATGTAACACACCCGACGTATTATTGATATCCGTCAGAGCAATGCTATTGTATTGATTGGCTTTGGCAATGTCGATTAACTCTTTAATAGATAATGTGCCATACCTTAAACTGTAATAAGAATGGCCATTAAGTATCATGTTCGGGTTTGTCTTTTTTGTCTCTTAATGCAACGGCTTTGCCAATGGCGTTTTCGCCAAAGCGTAAACGTATTTTATCAAGGGCATTGTATAAATTTATTTTTTCTTCGGTGTCTTCAAACAAATTGATTTGATTAAAGCCAGATACTAAATTGCTAAACTTCACACCAATCAATCTGATTAACACACGGCGGTTATAATTTTTTCGAAACAGTTCTGTTGCCTTTTGTAATAAGACATGATCAGACGCCGTGTAAGGTATGGTTGCTTGAAACGTGTGTGTTTGAAAATCAGAATATTTTAATTTGAGTGTCACGCAGCCAGTTATTTTATGCAGTTTTCTTAAGTCGAATGCTAAACTATCAATCATCGCCACTAGCACATTTTGTAACTGTTCGGCATTTGTTGTGTCTTTATCAAACGTGGTTTCTTTGCTCATGCTTTTTTGTTCGGTAAAGGGCTCAATCGGGCTTTTGTCAATGCCATTGGCTTTTCGCCAAATAGTTGCGCCATTGTCTTGCAATACCTTTTGCATGGCAATCATGGGCATGTTTTGAATAGTTTCAATTTTGGAGATACCCATTTTTTGCAAGGTAGAATTTGTCTTTTCTCCAATGCCAGGAATTTTCCGAATGGATAGTGGTGCTAAAAATGATTTTTCTAAACCATGTAGAATTTGTTTTTCGCCATTTGGTTTTGATTCGCTCGTTGCAATTTTAGAAACGGTTTTGTTTTCGGATAAGCCAAAAGAAATAGGCAATCCCGTTTCTTTTATTATTTTTTCTCGTAATTCGTGACTCCACAGCATGCTATTTTTGACATACTTATCCATGCCTGTAATTTCTAAGTAATGCTCATCAATGCTTGCTTTTTCAAACAAAGGCGCTTCGCTTTCTATGATTTGAGTAACTAAATTGGAATGTTTGGAATATTGATCCATATCGCCTCGGATAAAAATAGCATGTGGACAAAGTTGTTTGGCCATGCGAGAAGGCATCGCAGAATGCACACCAAATTTTCGAGCTTCATAACTACAAGACGCTACAACACCACGATCTGAAGTACCCCCAACAATAACTGGTTTACCAATTAAAGAAGAATCCATTAGCCTTTCTACCGAAATAAAAAAGCTATCCAAATCCATATGTACAATTGTTCTTTCCATCTTGTAATGCGATGGTTTAAAGTTACTATACTTTGGAGTAGTGTTTTGCTATAAATTGTAGCAATGTATTTAATGCGTTGGAAATCAATGTTAATTTTTTATAACCATCGTAATGCTACAAATTGTAGCACAAAGCAAGCCATCAAATCTTTATTTTTGAGACCTATGTTTGCAATCATTGATATAGAAACTTGCGGCGGCAAATACGAATACAAACGTGGTCGTATTACTGAAATTTGCATTGCCATACATGATGGATTGCAAGTGATTGAAAAATGGACAACACTCATCAATCCTGAATGTTATATCAGCCCTTATTTTATAAGCTTATCGGGTATCTCTAATGAAATGGTGGCCGATGCGCCAAAGTTTCATGAAGTCGCTAAAAAAATCATTGAACTAACCGAAGGTAAAATCTTTGTAGCTCATAACGTTGGTTTTGATTATGGTTTTATTAAAGATGAATTTGCTGGCTTAGGCTATACTTACAAGCGAGAAACCTTATGTACCGTTCGGTTGAGTCGCAAACTCATGCCTGGTAAATTATCGTACAGTTTAGGTAAATTGTGTGAAAGCATTGGTATTGAAGTAGAAAACAGACACCGAGCAGAAGGCGATGTGGATGCAACCGTCAAACTATTTGATCGATTACTCGAATTAAAAGCGTTAAACCCTCAATTTAAAAATCAAGGTGTTGAAGAATTGATGACACGACGCATTGATAAAATCAAACACTACATCTTAAATAAATTGCCTGAAACATGTGGCGTGTATTACTTTTTAAATAAAGAGCAAGAGATTATTTACATTGGTAAAAGTGTGAATATGTATAACCGTGCCATGAGTCATTTTAACAGCAAAGAACATAAGAGTAAAAAAATGCTGAACGATTTATACAATGTAGATTTTATTGAAACAGGAAGTGAACTCGTTGCCTTATTGCATG
>JBILCJ010000100.1:0-7913 GCA_044353195.1 Bacteroidia bacterium
ATAATGATTTACTGCTTGAAAGTTTACGAAAAGAGATTGACCGTTCTTTAGCAGGATTAACGCCCAGAGAAATGGATGTATTGAAACTGTATTTTGGATTAAACGGAAGCCATCCACATTCATTAGAAGAAATTGGCGAAAAATTTGAATTAACCAGAGAAAGAGTAAGGCAAATAAAAGAAAAAGCCGTGCGCCGCTTAAAACACTCCTCACGAAGTAAATTATTAGCGGGCTATTTAGGATAACAGTTTTGTTTAGTGTGTAAGTTGAGTGGAAACGGGGGCTTTGTGTTTAGGGCCTCCGTTTTTTTTATGCCACATTATTGAAGAAAAAATTAATATAACGGTTTAGGGCTTTGTGGGATTTTCTTTGTTTATACTTTGATTTTGCAGTACAACCAATAAAACAGACTTTAATTCTATTCGCTCTCTGGTACTTAATTTTTATATAACTTCACTATACCGTCATGAAAATTGTCTACAATTAATACCAAACAAGACTGAGATTCAAAGGTTTGTTGATTGCCTTCTTCCTGTTTATAATACAATTTAATTTCTCGATTATCTTTTACTAGACTATTAACGGTTAAGGTTGTTTGTTTAAACGAACTGCTTGGAATAATTGCTATAACGTATTGTTTCGAAAAATCAATGGAGGTTGGAAATCCATCTGTGCCCATTGTAGTAGCTGTTCCAAAAATATGTTCAAAGTCCTCGCGTGTTGTTATTTTTGGGTTTTTTAGTGCCCCTACAGCGTACGTGTTTTTTACAAAATAATTTTTAGCTTCGGTATAAGGCACATTGGTAATATTGGATTGAACAATAGTGGTGTTTTGTTTATACACTTTAATACATCCACTAAAATAAAATAAGGACAAACAACAGGCGATGGAAATTCTACTTTTCATGTTGAGATAAGATAGCTAAAAAAATTGTAATGATTCAACTAACTAACAGTTAAGTGCAATGAAAATAAGAAAAGCGATTAGTTTTCGCAAATAATATAGTCCACCATTTTAGTGTAAGCCTTTTCACGCAATTCATTCAACGCATTAAACTCTTCACTCGCCATCATGTCTTTGATTGATTGAACAGTTGGAAACGTAAAAATAGCTGTTGTTTGAATGCCACTATTCCCCATTATCTGCTCGATGGTGCGGTAGCGACTTACATTAACTGCACCATACAAATTAAAAACGCCTGCAATTTGAAAGACATAAGAATTATAACTGAACACATCATCCGGATTAGGAATAGCACTCACTATTAAATATATGTTATTATCTGTCTTCACAATCCGTTTTTATATAAGGCGACTAATTTAATAGTAATTCATAATAAAAAAAACGAGAATGTAGTATATTTTACTTTTTTGAGGTCAAATGGTCAAAAACACCGTCCCAAAGCTTAATTCGTTTTTGGAGAGAAAGAACTGTTGCTTCTTCAGCCTCCTTCCAAAATTGCTCATTTTGCCCACATAAGTTAGCAGTCATTTGCAAAGCTAAATGGCTATGGTGATCGCCATCCACTTCAATGTGGCGTTCTAAATAATATTTAAAAATAGAAATGTCGTTAGGAAAGTTTTTATGAATGTCGTTAATAATCGACATAAACATGCCAGGAATTAAATCTTCTCTGCCAAATGTAAAAATAGCAGATTGTAAATATTCTTTTTTACTATGTATGATTTGAAATGTAAACTCCACAAATTCTTTGGCTTCTTTAGGGATGTCGGCCTTAGCAAATGCTACATCAAAATCGTTTGTTTCTTTTAAAACTGAAATAAATGATTCGATTTGTTTGGTATCAGCTCCGCATTGCTTCATGGCATCAACATACAATTCGAAATGACTTTTTCTATTCCCATCTAAATCCACATCAGCTTCTTCGCCAACGACTATCTCATTAATCAAATGCCTTGTTTCAGCATTGCCTTTAGGAAACCAAGGCGCAGTCGTACACGTTAAATTTGTTTGCAATGTTTTTAGCAACGACATAAAATCCCAAACGGCATAAATATGAAACTGCATAAATACTTTTAAATCATCCACATTTTTAATCATAGAATACACTTTGTGATTCATGATTTCTTGCCTAAGTGGTTCTATGTTTTGTTGTAATCTTTCGATGTGAGTGTTCATGTGAGAAAAGTATTCTTGTTTATAATGAATCATACTTTTGATATGACACCTTTAAAACAAACGACCATAAAAATGGTTTAAAAGTAAATTGATAAAAAATAATTAATTACTCAACTGTTACGCTCTTTGCTAAATTTCGAGGCTGGTCAACATTACAGCCACGCATCACCGCAATGTGATACGATAATAATTGCCAAGGAATAACAGAAACTAACGGCACTAACGATTCATCTGTTTCTGGAATTTCAATTACATAATCTGCAATATTTTTTACTTCTGTATCACCAGATGTAACAATGGCAATGATTTGACCTTTACGCGCTTTCACCTCTTGGATATTACTAACTACTTTTTCATAGTTGGGTCCTTTGGTTGCAATAACAAACACTGGCATATGGTCGTCAATTAAAGCAATAGGGCCGTGCTTCATTTCTGCAGCAGGATAGCCTTCTGCATGGATGTATGATATTTCTTTTAATTTTAAAGCACCTTCTAAAGCCACGGGAAACGAATAACCTCTACCTAAATATAAGGCATTTGTAGAGTCTTTATATTTTGCAGCAATAAGTTTAATAGTATCATTTAATTTTAGTACAGCTTCTATTTTTTGAGGAATTGCTTCCATTTCGTATAATAGCTGGCGGTAGCGACTTTCCGCTAATGTGCCTTTTGCTTTTGCAACATGCAATGCCATCAAGGTTAATACAGTAACTTGAGCTGTAAATGCTTTTGTGGATGCTACGCCAATTTCTGGTCCTGCATGTGTATATGAACCCGCGTGTGTAGCTCTTGCAATTGAAGAACCAACTACATTACAAACACCAAAAATAATGGCTCCCTTTGATTTCGCTAATTCAATAGCGGCCAATGTATCGGCGGTTTCACCACTTTGCGAAATAGCAATCACTACATCATCCGGATAAATAACAGGATTACGATATCTAAATTCAGAAGCGTATTCAACTTCTACCGGTATGCGTGCGTATTCTTCAAATAAATATTCGGCTACCATGCCAGCATGCCAAGATGTGCCGCAAGCAATAATAATAATTCTTTTTGCTTTAATAAATTTAGTTTCATGCTCTTCGATACCACCCATTTTTAAATGGCCAGTTGCCGAATTTAATCGCCCACGCATGCTATCAAAAATAGAACGAGGTTGCTCATAAATTTCTTTCAACATAAAATGATCGTAGCCACCTTTTTCAATCGCCTCTAATTCCATCTCTAACTCTTGAACATACGGCGTAATTTCTTTATCGCGAATGGTGCGAATTTTTAATTCTTCACCTCTTCTAATAATAGCAACGTGTTCATCTTCGATGTATACTACATTTTTAGTATACTCCACAATTGGTGAAGCATCAGATGCAATAAAAAATTCATCATTGCCAACACCAATAACCATTGGACTTCCTTTTTTTGCAGCGATTAATGTATCAGGATCGTTTTTATCTAAAATAACAATGGCGTAAGCCCCATTTACTTGCTGCAATGCAGCCATCACGGCATGGCCTAACTTCATTCCTTTTTCATGAGTACGAATGTCTTCAATCAAATGAATAAGAACTTCAGTGTCGGTTTGTGAAAGGAATTGATGTCCTCTTTTTTGTAAACGTTCTTTGATGACAGCATAATTTTCGATGATGCCATTATGAATAATCACTAAATCTTTTGTTTGAGAATAATGCGGATGTGAGTTTACATCATTAGGCTCCCCGTGGGTTGCCCAGCGCGTATGCCCAATTCCAATCGTTCCAGTTAAATCTTTTCCTTTTGAATATTCAAGTAAATCAGAAACCTTTCCCTTTTTTTTATAAACGTTTAATTCTTGCTTTGGATTTAATAATGCTACGCCAGCACTATCGTAACCACGGTATTCTAAACGTTGTAATCCTTTAATAATAATAGGAAAAGCCTCGCGATTCCCAATATATCCTACAATTCCACACATAAAAACTGGTTTTAAAAACTTAGGCTAAGATAACATATTTTTTACAACACGTGATAGAAAATATAGACCAAAAGTGACACTTTATTGCCTTCGAAATATCGCTAGCATTTTTCTAAAAAAGGGAAGCAATTATTTACACACCTGTTCAAGTGCTGATTTTAAATCAGGGTATTTTAAAACGAAACCTTGTTTCAGTAACCTTTCATTGCTCACCCTCGATCCTTCTAAAATAACATTTGCCATTTCACCATACATCCATTTCAAAATAAATACTGGCACTAAAGGCATAAAAAACGGTCGATGTAAAGCATGTGCCAACTGTTTTGAGAAAGAATAATTAGTGGCATGTTCGGTTGCTACTGCATTGTAAATGCCATTATAAGCTGGATTAAATAGCAATTCATCAAATAGAGAAACTAAATCATCGATGTGTATCCAAGGCATAAATTGTTTACCAGAACCAACGCCTGAGCCTAAGCCCAATTTAAAAATTGGAAGTAACTTTTTTAGCGCGCCACCATCTTTTGCTAACACCACACTGATTCTCGCAATAGATTGTCTGTCTGAAAATGCTTCAAAATCATCGTATGCGTTTTCCCATTCAATACACGTATCAGAAATAAAATCATCTAATCCTAAATCATTTTCTGTATAGATGCGAGTTGATGTTCGTGCAGAATAAATTCCAATCGCACTTGCTCCTACAAATGACTTTAATCGTATATTTCTTTTTTGTAAAACAGACAAAATTAATTCGGCTGATTTTACACGTGTGTCTAAAATTTCCTTCATGCGTTCGCGTGTCCATTTTTTATCAGCAATCCCACAACCTGCTAAATGAATAATGTGCTCAACTCCATCAAATGCTTTTTCATCAATATTTGATTTTTCAACATCCCATAAAAAATAATTAATTGAGTCGCTCTTTTTAATGGTGCGTGTTAATACAGAAACCTGATGTCCGTTTTCAATTAATTTTTTACATAACGCTTTACCAATTAATCCTGTTCCTCCTGTCATTAAAATTTTTGCCATAGCTTACCGTTCTTATACTATCTTTACAACTGATAATAGATATTGTTTAAAATTACACATAATAAAATGAATCCTGTTTTTGATATCCATATTTTTGTTTGCACCAACGAAAGATCGTCTATTGATAAAAAAAGTTGTGGCGATCAGCATGGTCTGAATTTAATTGCTGAATTTAAAACACAATTAAACGCCTACAAATTACCATTAAAGATTAGAGCACAAAAATCTGGCTGTTTAGGCATTTGTCAATTTGGTCCCACCATTGCTATTTATCCTGAAGGTATATTTTATGTTGGTGTGCAACTACAAGATGTGAAAGAAATAGTTGAATCACATATCATCAACAAAACAATAGTAGAGCGTTTAGTTTTAAATCATGGAAATTGATATTCGAGATTTAGAAAAGCCAAGCTTGTTTGATAAATTTAAAGTTCAAACCTACAAAGACTATGAATTGTCGGGCGTTTTGGAATACTTGCCAATTATGAAAAGCCATCATTTCCATGACTTAAAACATGAATTTCATCAATCGATTTTGAAATTAGAATTATCTCATGCCTTAAAAAATTTACTGTATCGCATTGATTTAACAGAATTACAAATTAAAAAAGCATGTGCTAATAGTCCTGAAATGCATTTACAAGAAGTGCTGGCAGAGTTAATGATTAAACGCATTTTGCAAAAAGTTGTATTAAAAGAATTATATTCAAACTAACATGAGTGTCATTATTAGAAAAGGTTTGCCTGAGGATATTGCTAACGCATTACATTTAGTAAAAGAATTAGCTGCATTCGAACTAGCGCCAAACGAAGTGGAAGTAACGATTGAGGAAATGATTCAATGGGGATTTGGCTCCGATAAGTTGTTTGATTTTTTCGTAGCAGAAAAAAACAACGCCATTATAGGTATGGCTCTTTATTATTTTAAATACAGCACTTGGAAAGGAAAATGTTTGTTTTTAGAGGATATTATTGTCACTGAAAATGAGCGTGGTCAAGGGATAGGCAAACTTCTCTTAAACGAAGTAATTAAAGTTGCCAAGGAAGAAAAAGTAAGGCGTATGGAATGGCAGGTATTAGATTGGAATAAACCAGCAATACATTTTTATAAAACATACGATGCAACTTTAGATGGCGAATGGATTAATTGTAAATTAACCAATCACGATTTAGAAAAATTTAATTAATTGGTAGATCGCTAATAAAATCACCAACAATTTTTTCCGCTTTCGCAAAGGCTTCCTCAAGCACTTCATTCAAAATAAACGTGTCGAATAAATCAGCTGTTTTAATTTCCTTCTCTGCCTTAGCTACTCGTCTTGCAATACTTTCTGTGCTATCTGTACTCCGCGTGTTTAAGCGTTCTTCTAAAATTTTGATGCTTGGAGGCATGACGAAAACGGCTAAGGCAATGTCTCCAAATATTTTTTTTAAGTTCAATCCACCTTCTACATCAATATCAAAAATAACATGCTTGCCTTTTGCCCAAATACGATCAACTTCACTTCTCAACGTTCCATAATGCGTATCAGCATACACCTCTTCCCATTCTAAAAATTCTTGATTGTCTATTTTTTGTTTAAATTCTTCAACTGTCAAATAATGATAATCCTTTCCATTTTCTTCAACACCTCGTTTTGGACGACTTGTAGCTGAAATAGAAAACTCTATTTGATTTGGAAATGTTTTTAATAAATGCCTAACAATGGTTGTCTTGCCAGAACCAGAAGGTGCAGAAAATATAATGAGTTTTCCTTTAGTCATAGTATAAATGATGGATGAATTAACGTTCTATTTGTCTTTATAAATAACTAAATTAATCATGCCTTGTGTTGGTGAGCTATTATCGGTCAAAGAAACAACAAAAGGTTTGCGTTGCCCTTCAAAACAATTATAAACTACGTAACCTTTATCTTCAACAGGATTAGGTAATTTCTTTTCATAAAATGTTTTTAATTGTGAAAATAATTTCGAACACAGTTCTAGGTCCTTACAATTTATTTGCACTTCTACTTCATCTAAACTGTCATTCTTTAAATTATAAGAAACCGAGTAGTTTGTGTTGGTATCAACTTGGTATTCGAAATATAAAAAATCTGAGCCTACTTCTGTTGGCAATTTTGTTTCTGATTGAGTGATGATGGATGCTTTTGAATTTAAATCTACACCGCGAATAACGCCAACATTAGACCTTATAATTTCGTCTAAAGCAACATCGTAATCAGGAAATATACGCGGCTTATTTTCTTCCACTTTAACCGCATCGCTGCAGGAAAAAACGACTAAAATAAGAAACAAAAATAAGGGGTATAACGGTTTGCGCATATATACTACTATTAGCTATTTGTTTCGTGTTTTGTTTCAGGTCTCATTTGAGGAAACAATAATACATCTTGAATAGAGGGCTGGTTAGTTAACAACATACATAATCTATCAATCCCAAAACCAATACCTGCAGTAGGAGGCATGCCGTATTCTAAAGCACGTAAAAAATCGTAATCAATAAACATAGCCTCATCATCTCCTCTTTCCATGAGTTTAACTTGATCTTCAAAACGTTCACGCTGGTCAATTGGATCGTTTAATTCAGAATAAGCATTTGCAATTTCTTTTCCATTAATCATTAACTCAAAACGTTCAACCAATCCTTCTTCTGTCCTATGTTTCTTTGTGAGAGGACTCATTTCCACTGGATAATCCGTGATGAATGTTGGCTGAATATAATTAGCTTCGCATTTCTCTCCAAATAATGTGTCTATTAATTTTGCCTTACCCATTGTTTCG
>JBILCJ010000101.1:0-7802 GCA_044353195.1 Bacteroidia bacterium
TTTTTAATATACTCTTTCCTTGATATTCGTGAATGTTCATAACTTAAATTGGTTCTAATTTGATTCAAAAATAATGTTTTTATTGGAATTGCAATCTATTTTTGAAAAAATTAACCTAAGAAATTAAAGTTATTTCCAATCTGTTAAAATAATCCAGCTGAAGTGGATTTTACCCAACCTTCATTACCGTTTTCTAACTTGATATTAAGCCATTTGTCAGTTTGGTTTAATACAGAAACTTTAGTTCCTTCATGAAGACTGAACTTACTATCTGACAAGTCATTAGGTTCTGTGTATATTTTTATTTCATGTGATAAGATGATGGCAAAATGAGTTTGTTTCTTTAAATTGAGAGAAAAATAGCCCAATAACATCGCACAAATAAAAATACAAAAACTCAAAATGCTAACGATAAAACCAATTCTTTTTAAAAAGATAGATTTAGACAAGATAAATAAGAATAATAAGGATAAAGTTATAATTAAACTAAAAATACTAATCCATGCTAAACTTGTTGTTGAATAGTAATTAGCAATAGTTGATTTTAGTGCACCAATAAAATAATTCTCTTTATTTTCTATTTTATCAATGGTTTTACTGTTTGCTATTTTTAAATTTACTTTTATATCGTCGTCTTTAGGATTTAATTTGGCGGCTAATTCATAGTTGTAAATAGCTTTTCCTATTTGATTTGTTTTTAAATAACAATTACCAAGGTTGAAATAGAGTTTATCTGATTCTTGATTTTTTGATAAAATTTGCTCGTAAACAGAAATAGCCTCGTTGAATTTCTTTTGTGAATAAAGTTTTTCAGCTGATTCATATGTTTCTCCTTGTGCAAACACTTTAGCAGACACAACAATTACCAGTAATACTAACTTCACTATTTTTGTATTTAAATTTTTAAACGGATTCATTTTTATTTTAGCGTTTAATTTGTTCTTCAATCTGTGAAATTAATTCTAAAGTATCTATGTAAACTTTGTTTAAATCGCCAGTTACAGAACTTGGAGCATATTTAGCATATTCGCACGTATTGAGTGTTTCAAGCAATTGTTGAATAGTTTGTTCATTCACCTGTTTTGATAATAACATATCTGAAATATTTTCTTTAGATAAATCGACAACAGACATATTAAATTTATCGCCAACATAATTATTTAATGCATTTAACACTTCATTAAAAAATAAATCTTTATTATTTAAATGTAAATGCTTTTCAGCGATAGACAATTGTTTTTTAGCCAATTTAGCAGCTTTTCGCTCTTTTACTAATTTTAAATTACTATTTGCTTTTATTTGATTTTTCTTAAAAATAACGGCAAAGATAAAGACTGTAAAAGCTATGAGTAAAAATAGATAATGAGCCATAGAGGAGAAAAATTCATTCTCCTTGTTTTTTAAATTTAAATCGCCTGTTTTAATATAGCGTAATTCATTTTCTGTTTCTTTTATTTCTTTTTTGTTAGATGAAATGATTTGTGCATTGGTTCCATCTCCTTCTAAAACTTGTAAGGTAATTTGAGGTGAAGGGATAGATATGTACTTTTTCTTGGTGACATCAAAATAACTAAATCCTAAATTGCTCAATGTGAAAGTTCCTTTTTCTCTTGGAATAATCAAATAATCATAGGTTTTGCTACCGCTTACACCTCCAATGGTTTTAATGGTTTCGTTTATTTTTGGATCATAACTTTCAAAACTCTCTGGGAGATTCAAATTCATTGGCTCCACTAATTTGATATTACCAGATCCACTGATGGTAAATTTCAAATTGACTGCATCATTTGCTTTGACTTGATTTTTGCTGATATCCACTTTAAAACTAAAATCTCCAACAGCCCCAGTAAAGTCGGTTGGTTTATTTTCAGTTGGCAAATCAATTACATCTACTTTGACAGGTTTACTTTTTACTTTAACAGCAACATCTTCATAACCTCCAGCGCCAAAAAATTGCTCAAAAATATTACGTGGTTGCCTTTTTGTTTGACGTCTTACAATGCACTCAAGTTCTACTGGGTCAATCGTAATACTACCAATACGCTGAGGAAATAAGTAAACCTTATTATAATCTGCTACATAATAATTGACTCCATTTACATTTTCTTGTTGTAAATTTATTTGCTGATTGCTGTTTTCTTGCTGAGCCCAAAAACCATTATATGGAGGAAATTTTACATTTTGAAATCCACGCAAATCCACTCTTGAATATACTTTTTGTGTAATCATTATTTGTTCACCTATAAAGCATTTTGACTTACTTAAAAAAGTTCGTACAAATAAATCATCATTACTTAATTCACTAGCATATTGATTTTTTTCTTTGCCTGCGGGTTGTTGCGATTGATTTTGCTGCTGTGGTTGTGGATTTCCCTTCACTACATCAATCACAATTGGTTTAGTTTCTAATTTTTGATTTCCAGACATCACAGTAGCCGCGCCAATGGTATACCTTCCTTCTACTTTCGCCAAAATATAAAATGATAAGGTTGTGGATTGCGATACATTTCCATTAACCATGCTAATACTTTGACTTTGATTAGGGCCTGAATAAATTTCAAATCCTTTAAAGTTAGGATACGTTAAATTACTTCCCGTTCCATTTAATGTAAAGGCCACTGTAAAAACCTCGCCGATTGCCACTTTATTTTTACTTACTTGGGCTGTAAAAGCTGGCGATTGTGCATAATAATTAAAATGACACAATACAAATTGTAGGACAATAAATAAAACTATGTTATATCTTCTATTCACTTTTTTATATCTATTAACTTAACACAATTAGTTAGTAAAAGGTTTTACCAATCTTTTTCAACTTTTATTTTTTGACCAGGATCTCCTTTTTTCTTTCGAAGTGATTGCATTTTTCGTTCGGAATTTTTTAACGCATTCAACATCTTTTCAGCTTGTTCTTTGCTCATTTGAGGTTGTTGAGATTGTTCTTTTTGTTCATCATTTTTATTGTTGCCCTTATCCTTATCTCCTTTGTCTTTTTTATCTTTAGGCTTATCTCCATCCTTTTTTTGCTCTTTATTCTTATCCTTATTTTTATCGTTTTTCTTTTGTTGATCTTGTTGCTTTTTTAATTCTCGCTGAGCGTAAGCTAAATTATAACGCGTATCTTCATCGTTAGGATTTAGTTTTAAGGATTTTTTATACCCTAAAATAGCATCTTCAAAACTTTTTTGTTTCAATTTTGCGTTTCCGTAGTTATGCCATGCTTTCTGAATCGTATCTGCATTTGAAACAGATTTAGCAACTACTTCAAACTGTTGGGCTGCCTGATCATAAACTAAATTTGCAGCCGAATCTTTTGTCATTTGGTTATTAGGAGTTGGAATTTTTCCAGCACTAATACCTTCTGCTGTTTTGTATAAGGCATCACCTAAATTGAAATTCGCTTTATAATAATCTGGTTTTTCTTTTAATGATTTAGAAAAATAGTTAGTGGCCTCTACTGGTTTGCCACCATGATAAGCGTCGTTTCCTTTTCTCAATGTCATTTTTTCTGTTTGCGACATCCCACAAAAAGAAAAACTTAAAAACAAGTATGTTATATAGATATTAAAATTACGCATGAGGTGTTTTAAATACATTTAATTTTTTCCATAATTTGCTTACTCGCTCAGAAATGAAAGATTCAATGACGAAAAATAATAAGGCAACCAATAAGAATAGTTGAAATTGATCTTCATAATCGCTGTACATTCTACTTTCCATTTCTTTTTTATCTAATTCTCCTATTTTGGTAAGTATAGCGTCTAAGCCAATATCCGAACTGCTTGCTTGTACGTATACTCCTTTAGTTGTTTCTGCGATTTCTTGTAATATTTTAGCATCTAATTTTGTAACAATGGTATTTCCTGCATTATCTTTTTTATACCCTGCGGCATAGCCATCAATGATATTTGGAATTGGAACACCATCCGCAGAACCAACACCAATGGTATGAATGGTGATGTTTTTCTTGGATGCTTCTTCTGCTGCCGATACCGCACTTTCTTTCGCCTCTTCATTATTTTCACCATCTGTAATAATCACAATGGCTTTATTTTTTCCTTCATCTTTTCCAAAACTTTCTATGGCTTTGTTTATGGCATCTGCAATGTTTGTACCTTGTGTAGGAACTATTTTCGTATTGATACTTTCTAAAAACAATTTAGCAGAGCTGTAATCAGTTGTGATTGGTAACTGAACATAAGCTTCTCCAGCAAAAACAATAATTCCTAAGCGATCGCCTTGCAATTTATCAATCATGTTTTCGATGGCCATTTTGGCTCTTTCCAAGCGATTGGGTGATAAATCTTGAGCCAACATACTATTAGAAACATCCAAACAAACCATGATGTCGGCACCTTCACGTTTCACTTCCTGCATTTTTGAACCCGTTTGTAAATTGCATAAGCCAAAAATCAAAAAAGAAAAACCAATCAGATACAAAATAAACTTGGTTGTTTTTTTTGCAGAAGAAACATCTGGAATTAATTGATTCATTAAACCCATTTCTCCTATTTTCTTTAAATTCTTTTTGCTGCGATAACTATACCATATAAAAATAGCAATGAATACAGGCAATAAGCCAAAGGCATAAAAGAATATGGTATTTTCAAATTTATACATTATGGAATGGCTTTAAAAACAAATCGTTTTAATAAAAATTCTAAGAGTAAACAAATGGCAGCTGCTAGGGCAAATGGTAAAAAGTGTTCTGATTTATTACTAAAATTCTTTTCGCTAATAATCGTTTTTTCTAACAAATCAATCTCTTTGTATGTTTTTTCTAAACTCTCACGATCGGTTGCTCTAAAATATTTTCCACCTGTCATCTTACTGATTTGTGTCATTGTCGCATCATCAATGTCAACGTCCACATAATCGTATTCCATTTCTCCATTTGGATACAAGGCCACTGGCTGCAATGCTTTTCCTTTACTACCTACTCCAATGCAATATACCCTCACCCCAAATGTTTTTGCAATATCCGCAGCCGTAAGTGGTGCAATTTCCCCCACATTACTCACACCATCTGAAATTAAAATAACAACTTTACTTTTTGCTCTACTGCCTTTTACGCGCGCCACACCATCTGCTAATCCTAATCCAATGGCAGTTCCCTGATCTAACATGCCGGCTTTTATATCGCCAAACATATTTTTAATAATTTTATGATCCGTTGTTAATGGGCATTGTGTAAATGCCTCACCACTAAAAACGACTAAACCAATTTTATCATTTGGTCGCGCATCAATAAAATCACCTAATACTTCTTTAGCTACTTCTAAACGATTAGGCTTAAAATCTTTTGCCAGCATAGATAAAGAAACGTCTAAACTAACCACAATATCAATTCCTTCTGTCTTTACATCTTTCCAACTGCTTCTGCTTTGTGGTCGAGCAATGGCTAATATTAAAAAAGATAACGCCACTAATCTCAATAAAAATAAGACGTGTCTGAATTTTGCTTTTAAGGAAGATTTGATTCCGGTAAATAAATTAAAACTTGAATAGTTTATTTCTCCTTCATAGGTTTTTAATTTAAATAAATACCACGCCAACAACATTGGTATGATTGCGAATAACCAAAACCATTGTTTTTCTGCAAATTGTATGTCGTTATAATAATTAAGCATTAAAATAGTTGTGAGTTATTTGTTTTAAGATGTTTGTCAGTTTATTTTGATTTATTCTCTATTGAATTATAATTTGAACCTTTAATTTCTTCTTATCCCTATTTTTCTTCGTTCGTCTTTTTTTAACCGCAATTCTATTAACTAATAACTAAGATCCAACAACTTTTATATCTTCTTCCCTTTTAGTTCCATTCACAAAATCAAATGCGTTGTTTAATGTTAATGTATGCTCTGCTTCAATTGGTATTTGTTTGGCAAACTTTACAAAATCCGATAAGGTTAATATTTGATTCAATTTAGCTTTACTTTCACTATCAACTACCTGAGATTTAAATACTTTAATGATTTCATCCGAAGTTAATTCTAATGCATTAATTTTAAATCGTTCTTCAATGTATAAACGAATGGTATCTGCAATGGAAGTATAATATTCTTTGGTTTTATTCTCTTTCCAAATGGCTTCAGCTTTTATTTTTTCTAAAGTTTGAAGTGCTAATAGATGCGCTGGAATGTTTGGTTTATTTTCCACAACTTCTATTGGTTTAGCTTTCGTTAATTTTTTAATAATTAAGATTAAAATAATCAGCACAACCAAAATGGCTAAACCCCAATACGCATAAGGTAAATACCAACGCCAATCAAATGGCTCGTCAAATGGTGCTTTAATATCTCTGACCTTTGAAATCGATGTATCTGTTGGAACAGAGCGCACTTCAAGCATCAATAATTCTGTTAATTTAGGATTGGCAGTGTCTTTATTAATGATAAACTTAAAACTCGGAATAGCATAATAACCCGAATCGAAAGACGTAATTAAAAGTTGTAAATGTTGTTGAATGATATCTGGATTATTTTTATCAGGAAATGTGGTGTCTATTTTAGTGACGCTCAACACTTCGATTTGTTTGATAATGGTATCTTCAAAACTTGGCCATTCAATAGATATATTTTTATCTTGCTTGGCATTGTAGTTCATGTAAATATCCAAACGCGTTTGTTCACCAATACGCAATACGTTAGTATCTAAAACAGCATGAACTTCAACCTGCGCATAATTTGCATACGGAATGAAGCCAAATACAAATACAAACGCGATGATATGTTTAATTTTATTCATTAGTTAAATCCTTTTTTTCTCTTTGTATTCCCTACTATCTTTTCAGTTTTTTAAGTCCCTTCATTCTCTTCCGTCCCTTCAATCCCTTCCCCTACCTCTTTTTAAATAAATTCATTAAAGGTTTTATATAGCCTTCATGCGTAAAAATGGTTGCAAAATCAACACCACTTTTATTAAATGTATTTTTAAGTTCAGCTTCAAATTTTAAATGGTTTGCTTTTTGTTGCGTTTGAAAGTGTTTACTACTAGTATCAACCCACATGGTTTTCCCAGTTTCATTATCTTTTAGTTTAACTAATCCAACATCAGGCAAAATGTTTTCATGCTGGTCGTTAATTCTTAAGGCCACTAAATCATGCTTTCTATTGGCAATTTTCATCGCATCAGAAAATGAATGCTGGTCGTAGAAATCAGAAATTAAAAAACAAACGCTTTTCTTTTTGATAATGTTGGTTAAGTATTTCAACGCCAGTTCAATATTCGTGCCTGTTTGCTGTGGCTCACTATTAATAAGCTCTCTAATGATTCTTAAAATATGAGATTTACCTTTTTTGGGTGGAATAAATTTTTCGATTTTATCACTAAAAAATATAACGCCAATTTTATCATTATTTTGTGATGCTGAAAATGCAATAACCGCGCACAATTCAGTAATTAAATCTTTTTTAAATTGTTTGTGCGTTCCAAATTTTCCACTGGCACTCACGTCTACTAAAATCATCACACTTAATTCGCGTTCCTCTTCAAATACTTTAACGTAAGGTGTTCTTAAGCGAGCTGTCACATTCCAATCAATGGTTCTCACATCATCGCCAGGTGTGTATTCGCGCACCTCACTAAAAGCCATGCCTCGCCCTTTAAACGCAGAGTGGTATTCACCAGAAAAAATCTGATTACTCAACCCTTTGGTTTTAATTTCTATTTTTCTTACTTTTTTTAGTAATTCGGCGGTTTCCAATTTAAATAGTTTTGAGTTTTGAGAGTTTAATTTTTAATATTTCTGAATTATTAAAAACTAATAACTAAGCACTAATAACGGTTACGGCACTTCAACA
>JBILCJ010000102.1:0-7745 GCA_044353195.1 Bacteroidia bacterium
TTTTCCGCGGCTAATTTACTTTCAGCATAATAGCTTTGGGGATTCGGAATTTCATTTTCATCTAATGGACCATGAGTGCCATCAAAAATAAAATCAGTGGATAAATGAATAAAGTGTGGATGGTAACTAGAGTCTTCTTGTTTAAGTTTTTCTAAAGTCTTAATTTGATTTTCAACGGCTGTTACATTTAGTAACCAACACGCTTCTTTTTCTGTTTCGCAGGCATCAACGTTAGTCATCGCTGCTGTATTAATAATTACATCTGGCTTATGTTTTAAAAACACATCGTTTACATTTTGTAAATTGGTTATGTCTAATGCTTCGAACACATAGCCATCAGTTTTAACTAATCTATTAGCACCTCTTGCTGTAGCAATGCAAGTTATGTCTGTATTGTTTCTAAGTTTGTAAACTAATTTTTGTCCTAATAACCCATTAGAACCCGTAATTAATATTTTTTTCATGAGTAAATATAAATAGTTTGATTAGAATATATTTTATTTTTTTCGATTTCTTAAATAGGTCAACAACACAGGAATGGTTGTGATTGTAATTAATCCAATAACAATATAGCCGATGTAATTTTCTATTTGCGGAAATTCTTTGCCTAAAAAAAATGCCAAGCTCGACAAGGATGTAATCCATAAGATAGCACCTACCATATTGTAAAACATAAAGCGTTTAAAATCTACTTGTATAACACCTGCTAAGATTGGTGCAAAGGTTCGTATGATTGGCAAAAAACGCCCTAAAATCAATGCTTTTCCGCCGTGTTTACTATAAAATAGTTTGGTTGTTTCTAAATGTTTTTTTCTAAATAAAAAGGTGTCTTTTTTCTGAAATAAATTTTCTCCTGTTTTTTTTCCAAACCAATAGCCAACGATGTTTCCTAAAACTGCTGAACTAATTAATAAACCAATTAATACAAAAATAGATGTATTTAATAAATGTGGTTTAGTGGCACATAATAATCCAGAAATAAAAATGAGAGAATCTCCTGGTAAAAAAAATCCAATAAATAAACCCGTTTCGGCAAATACGACAAATAGTAACAGCCACAAGCCACCGTATTGTATAATGCTTTCTGGGTTTGTGAGTTGTTTCAGGAATTCAAACATTTAAATCGTGTTTTGTATTTCAAACGATTTCTTTTTTTCGATACTTGCTTTGATGTCGTCTAACTGTCCTTTCGGGATAGAGTTAATTAATTTTTTGGTATAGTCTGTTTGCGGATTCATATAAATTGAATCAGCTTCACCTAGCTCAACAATTTTTCCTTTATTCATAACGGCCATTCTATCACTCATAAATTTAACCACACTTAAATCATGCGAAATAAAAATGTAGGTAAATTTAAATTCTCGTTTCAAATCATTTAATAAGTTCAATACTTGTGCCTGCACAGAAACATCTAAGGCACTTACACTTTCATCACAAATAATAAATTTTGGATTGAGTGCTAACGCACGAGCAATGCACACACGCTGCCTTTGTCCACCACTAAATTCATGTGGGTAGCGATTAAAGTGTTTTTCCTCTAATCCAACTTTTTTTAGTAGTTCTAAAACATGGTCTTTCCTCTCTTGAGTTGAACTTAACATATTATGCACTTGCATAGGTTCCATAATGGATTTCCCAATTGAAATGCGTGGATTCAAAGACGAGTAGGGGTCTTGAAAAATAATTTGCATATCTTTTCGTAAAGCTCGCATTTCTTTAGGCGAGTATGCTAATACATTTTTTTGTTCAAAATATATTTCTCCTGAAGTTGGTTCATTTAATCTTAAAATCGTTCGTCCTAAGGTTGTTTTGCCGCACCCACTTTCTCCAACTAATCCTAGGGTTTCGCCTTCATAAACATCTAAGGTTACATCATCTACTGCTTTTAACCAGTCTGTTGTTTTTCCAAAAAAACTTTTATGTTTAGGGAAATACGTTTTGATGTTTTTTATTTCTACTATTTTTTTTCGGGCATAAAGTTCTTTGTGTTCCGCTAATCGTTGTTCTTTCGATACAATGACACTGTTAATAGATTCGCTTACGCTTTTAGCAATTTCAATCATTTGTCCTTGTTCATCCACTTTCATGAAATCTGAAGAAACAGGTAATCGTAAAATGCGTTTATCTAAAGGCGGTCTACACGCTAATAAACTTTTGGTATAAGGATGTTGCGGATTTGTAAATATTTCTAGCACTGGCCCTTGTTCTACTACTTTTCCTTTATACATTACCATTACCACATCGGCAAGTTCTGCAATAACACCTAAATCATGTGTAATAAACATAATTCCCATTTCATGCTCTTTTTGTAATTGAAGCATGAGGTCTAATATGTTTTTTTGAACAGTTACATCCAAGGCAGTAGTTGGTTCATCGGCAATTAAAATGCGAGGATTGCAACTCATGGCCATAGCAATCATCACGCGTTGTTTTTGTCCACCCGAAATCTCATGAGGATAGGCATCAAACATGCGTTCTGGATCAGGTAATTGCACTTGAGAAAATAAATGCAGTGTTTTTTGTTTAGCTTCTTTTTTATTTATTTTTTGATGCAAAATAATGGCTTCCATAACTTGCGCACCACAAGAATAAACTGGGTTTAAACTTGTCATGGGCTCCTGAAAAATCATGGCAATTTCATTTCCTCTGTATGTGCGCATCTCTTGATTAGAAAGCGTTCTGAGATTTTTAATACCATTTTTTTTCGAATGGTATAAAATTTCTCCTCCCGAAACTCTACCAGGAGGATTGGGTATTAATTGCATGATGGATAATGACGTCACTGATTTTCCGGAACCACTTTCTCCAACGATACCAATGGTTTCACCTTTGTGCAAGGTAAATGAAATATCGTTTACAGCTTTAATTAATTCGTTATCAGATTTAAATTCTGTAACTAAGTTTTTTACTTGTAGGAGTATTTCTTTTTCCATCATAATACCTTACGAATATAACTAAATACCTTTAATAGTAAAAGTGTTTTTGATAGCATTAGCCTTTGTAAAAAAGCCATTTCCCAAGTTCTTTCCAGGTTGTTTTTTTACCATACATTAAAATACCTGTCCTGTATATTTTTCCTGCTAACCATGTGAAAAATAAAAAGCCTAAGATGAGCATTAGCATAGATAGAAGTAATTCCCACATAGGAACTCCGAATGGTAAACGAACCATCATCACGATGGGCGAGGTTAAAGGAAATATGGAGAAGAATTGAGCCATCGCGCTATCAGGATCTTTAATAATGCTTTGTGCAATAATAAAACTTAAAATAAGAGGAATTGTTACAGGCAATATAAATTGTTGCGTGTCTGCTTCATTATCAACTGCAGAGCCTATTGCGGCAAATAAGGCTGCGTATAATAAGTAGCCAAATAAAAAGAAAAACGCAAAACACACTATAATTTGGCTGAAATTTATTTTATCTAAATCATTGAATAAGGCAATGGCTTCATTGGGTGTTTCAACTTTTTCCATCTTTGTAATTCCAGCGGTTAAATCATTTTTCATGACTTTTTCTATTTGTGAATTTTGTTTCACCTTGTCCGCTAATTCATCTTTAAATAGAAAAGTAGTAATTGCTGTTTGAAGAACGAGCGTTAAAATAATCCATAAAATGAATTGAGTTAAACCAACTAAAGCGACACCTAATATTTTCCCAAGCATTAATTGAAATGGTTTAACGGATGATATAATCACTTCAACAATTCGGTTTGATTTTTCTTCAATTACACCACGCATCACTTGCGATCCATATAAAAATATCATGAAGTATATAGCAGCCGCACATCCAAAACCAATTCCCATATTGAGTTCTGTATTTGTTTTTTCATCCTTGCCATCTTCCGTTACTTTTAATGTGAGTAATTGCACTTGTCGGCGTGCATTATCAATTTTTTTTATGTCAATACTATCGCCTTGTAATCGGTAATCAAATAATATATTTTCCATTTGATTGGTAATATATTGTTCGGTACTAATACCTGGTTGTTTTTTATAATATAAAACGGGCGTTGTTTTTTCATCGTTTAAGGCATCGCCTTTTATTTCCATAATTAAATCAAAAGGACCATCTTTTAATTTCAGCTTAGCACTTGCAATGGATTCAGCACCATAGGTAAATTTTATTTCAGGTGTATTGATTAATTTTTCAATGAATAAACCACTATGATCGAGTACTAAAATTTGATGATCTGTTTTATCGCGCATAGCTAGCCAAACGGGCACAA
Source organism: Bacteroidia bacterium (assembly GCA_044353195.1). Classification (GTDB taxonomy): domain Bacteria; phylum Bacteroidota; class Bacteroidia; order B-17B0; family Aurantibacillaceae; genus UBA4416. The sequence goes on from JBILCJ010000102.1 coordinate 4,227, forward strand.
TTAAAACCCCAGCCATAAGCAATGGGCCTAAAATTGTCATGATAATAAATGACTTTTTCTTTACTCTTGAAAAGTATTCGCGTTGTATGATTAATACTAATTTGTTCATAGTTTAAAATATCTGAAGGGTTGACTAAGTTGTTGAAATTTTATTCTGTAAAATAACTTTGAGTATTGAGTGCAGGTTTATTTTCAACAACTGAAATAAATATATCATTCATTGAAGGTACAATTTCGTGAAAAGAAATGATTTCTGCATTTTGCAAAACTGCCTCTAATAAAGCGTTTGGCGTGGTTTGACGAAGTAATTTAATCGTGAGTGTATGCACCTCGCCGACTGATTTTTTTTCAAGAATTTCAGCTCCTGCCCATAAAGCATTTGTAAACCCAATTAAATTTCCTTTGAAAATAACGTGGAATGTATTGCTTCTGTGTGCTTTTCTAATATCGCTAACAGTCCCATCTAATATTTTCTCAGATTTATGAATCAAGGCAATGTTATCACAAAGTTCTTCAACGCTTCCCATATTATGGGTTGAGAAAATAATGGTAGACCCTTTTTCTCTTAACTCTAAAATTTCATTTTTGATGAGTTGAGCGTTAATAGGATCAAAACCACTGAATGGCTCATCCAAAATTAATAGTTTTGGCTCATGCAAAACGGTTACAATAAACTGTACTTTTTGTTGCATCCCTTTACTCAACTCTTCTACTTTTTTATCCCACCAACTTTCTATTTCAAACTTTTTAAACCAATGTATTAATTTTTCTTTGGCTATGTTTTTCTTCAGTCCTTTCAGTTGAGCTAAATACATCACTTGCTCTCCCACACTCATTTTTTTATATAAGCCTCTTTCTTCAGGTAAATAGCCAATAAAATCAACATGTTTAGGCGCTAATTTTTCGCCACAAAAAAACACTTCGCCACTGTCTGGACCTGTAATTTGATTGATAATTCGGATCAATGATGTTTTACCTGCACCGTTAGGGCCAAGTAAACCAAATATAGCTTTTTCGGGAATTTCTAAACTCACATTTTTTAATGCTTGGTAATTTCCGTACTGCTTATTGATGTTTTTTACTTCGAGTATTGGGCTCATGTTATTTTTTAAATATTATTATAAAACTAATCCTAAGTTAATTTGAAATCCATTGTCAAATTTCTGTTTTAAACCAAAGTAGCTAACAGTAATAGATACGTCGTTCCCTTTTAATTTAAGAGTTTGCATTATTGACACAATAGAAGATAATGTATGTCCTTCAACATTAAAGTTGAATATTTTTTGTCCAATTTTATCTGGAATGAAATATAAATAGTATTTATAATAACCTCCTCCGAACATAAAACGCGTATTTTTTATGTAAAGGGTAGGTTGAATATTAGCGTTAGGAATATTACAAATTACAGTTCCTTTATAAGTATTATCATAGAGATAATGATGACGAGTTTGTGTAAAACCAAAATCAGTATTTAGTCCAAAATTTTTAAGAAATTTATATTCAAAAGCAATTTTAACGCAAGGATTATACGCCATTGAATTTGTTGGAACAAAAATAGGATTTTTAATTTCTGGATAATTCAATGATTTGAATAAATAAGAATTATGCAGATTAATAGTTGCACCAATTTTTAGATGTAAATTTTTTTCAGATGAAAAACTTTTTTTTATTAAGCTATCCTCGCTCATTACCAATCTTGGATATGTTAGGCAAAAGCAAACTATGATAAAGTAATATGACTTATTCATTCTGTTATTGATTTTATAAATGCAACATTTGTCTGAAGTATATTTAAAAATCTAAGTTATGATTTTTGTTTTTAAAAAGTATATCTGTTTAACCTAAATTAAGGTATTTAATTTTGAACTACTCAACATAAAATGCTAATCCTTTTAAATATTCCCCTTCCGGAAAGTTAGGAGTAATAGGATGATCAGCTGGTTGTGATAAGGTGTGTAGTAATTTTAAATGTCGGCGCGATTCGATGGCGGCAGAAGCAACTGTGTTATAAAATAAATTTTTATCGATAACACCCGAGCACGAAAACGTAAATAAAATACCACCTTTTTTAATGTTTTGCAAAGCCATTTGATTTAAGCGTTTGTAACCGATAACAGCGTTATGCGAAACGTTTTTACTTTTTGCAAAAGCGGGTGGATCTAAAATAATGATATCGTAATTTTTTCCATGATCTTTTAAATAATCAAAGGTATCAACTGCAAAGCCTTCATGGTTTGTGACATGATTTAAGATTGCATTTTTATCACATAAATCAATAGCTTTTTTACTTGAATCAACCGAATGAATGATTTCACAGTTATTTTTTGCGGCATACATACTAAAACCACCTGTATAAGAAAATGTATTTAATACACGTTTTCCTTCACTGTATTTTCCAAGCAATTCTCTATTATAACGTTGATCAATAAAGAATCCAGTTTTTTGTCCATTAATAAAATCGATGTAAAATTTAACATCGTTTTCAACTACAATCAAATCGCCTTGTAATTCTCCAAATAAATACTCATTTGAAATGGATGCACCATAATTTGGTGGCAAAGTTTCCGAACTTTTATCATACACACTTTTTAATGCATCTCCATAAACGATGGCTAAAGCTTCGGTAATTTCTTTTCTGCATAAATGCATTCCAATACTGTGTGCTTGAAATACAATGTGTCCGTTGTAAAAATCCATAATTAAACCGGGCATTCCATCGCCCTCGCCAAATACCAAACGGTAAACATTTGTTTGTGGGTTGTTTGCCAAATTTAAAAACTGACGGTATGCAAATGCTTGTTTTATTTTTTTAGTCCAAAATTCAGTGTTAATCTGTTGTTTGCTAAAGGAGATGATACGCGCAGAAATGCTGGCTTTTTGATACTGTGCCATTCCTAAAAACTGTTCTTTGGCAGAATATATTTCTACAATATCGCCATCTGCTAAATTGGAATCCATGGTTTTAATAGCTCCCGAAAAAATCCAAGGATGAAAGCGTAATACAGGAAATTCTTTCCCGTTGTGTAAGGTTATTTTTGGATAAATTGTCATGTAACAAATGTATGGCTTAATTAAGGTTTATTTAAGAATTTTAAAATAAAAATTAACTAAATTTACGTTTCAAATTTATATATTATAGTTTTTACAAAGTATGACAACATCTGAAATAAAGTTAAAAGTTACGGTTGATGAAAATCAACTGCCAGTAAAAATAGAATGGGAAGCTCCTGATGCGAAAGAAGGAAGTGTTTGTAAAAGTATGATGCTCGCTTTGTGGGATGAAAAAGAAAACAACACCATGCGTATTGATTTATGGACAAAAGATATGGCGATTGATGAAATGAAAAAGTTTTTTCATCAAAACATTATGACCCTAACTGAAACTTACACACGCGCAACAAACGACGAAGCTACTGCCAAAGAGATGCGTGAATTCATGAGTGTACTTGGCAAAAAAATGGGCGTTTTAGCATAAATTCTTTTTTTCTTTTTATTAAGTAAGAAATTACTTTATAAAAA
>JBILCJ010000011.1:0-23381 GCA_044353195.1 Bacteroidia bacterium
ACGACCACAACATGATGTATGTAGTTGGCGCAACAAAAGCAGATATGTTGACAGAAGTGAGAGACATTATACCAACTCATTTTCTATTAGTACCAGGTGTTGGTGCTCAAGGTGGAAGTTTAGCTGATGTTTGTAAATATGGTTTAATTAAAAACGATATTGGTTTACTAGTCAATCAATCACGTTCGATAATATACGCAGGCAGTGGTAAAGATTTTGCAAACTTGGCTGCTATGGAAGCGCAAAAAGTAGCTCATGAAATGAGTACTTATATTTAGATTAAACATAATCTAATGCAATCACCTAATTTTTTAGTTTATAAATCGTCGGCAGGTAGCGGTAAAACGTTTACGTTGGTTAAAGAATACCTTAAACTCGCTTTAAAGGACAAACACCATTTAACAAATTCGTTTAAAGGTATTTTAGCTATTACGTTTACAAATAAAGCTGCATCAGAAATGAAGTGGCGAATCGTTAAGGCTTTAAGAGAAATTAGTACTGATAAAAATGATTTTTTGTCAAACCTGATTGCTACCGAACTCGAAATTGACCGTGAGGATTTAAAAGAACGAACTTCGGTTGTTTTAACAGCGATTCTACACCATTATTCTGATTTTTCAATTGGCACTATTGATAGCTTTACGCATCGCATCATTCGGACGTTTGCCATTGACTTACAATTGCCTTTTAATTTTCAAATTGAAACAGACACGGATAGTGTATTTAATAAAGTCATCAATACCCTAATAAGTAATTTGGGAAAGGATGAAACCATTACCAATTATTTAGTTCAGTTTTCCTTAGCTCAAGTAGAAGAAAATAAAAGTTGGGATCCCGAAAAATTGTTGTTTGATTTTGTGAAAGAAATTAATAAAGAAGGCGATGTGGATGTGACGGAACAATTTAGTGATTTTACTATTTCTGATTTCGAAGTTATTAAACACAAATTAAATACCTACATCAAATCGTATCAACTCTTTCTAAAAGAGCAAGGGAGCAAAGGATTAGAATTGATAAAAAAAACAAACATCCCCTTGTCTGCTTTTTCGGGTGGTGGAACCATTCCTAGTTTTTTTAATAAAATTCAAACAGGAGAAAAAATTGCACAAGAAGAAATTTTCCTTCCCTCCGTTTTTAAGACTTTAGAAACGAATGTATGGCACGCAAGTAAAGCATCACAAAGTGAGAAGGAGTTGATTTACAGCATCAGCGAACAGTTAAAAGACATAGTGTATGTTGTGTTGGATTATGTGAAAGAGAACGAACAAAAGTATACTGTATACGATTTAATTTATAAAAACATCTATGCGATGGGTTTAGTGAATGAATTAGCTAAACTCACAAATGCTTACAAGCTCGATGAAAATGTGTTATTCTTATCCGAATTTAATGAACGCATTTCACAAATCGTTTCGGATGAGCCAACGCCATTTATTTTTGAACGCTTGGGCGATCGGTACAAACATTTTTTGTTAGACGAATTTCAAGATACATCAGCAATGCAATGGCGAAATTTATTGCCATTAACGGATAATGCCTTAGCAAATGGAAATTTAAATTTGGTAGTGGGTGACGGTAAACAGTCTATTTACCGTTGGCGAAACGCGAATGTGGAACAATTTGTTAATTTACCATACATCAACAATCCAGAAGGAAATGAATTAATAAAAGAACGAGAAGCCTCGTTGATTCGTAATTTTAAAGAAGATTTTTTAGATACTAATTTTAGAAGTCAGCCCGAAATTGTGAAGTTTAATAATCACCTTTTTGATCAATTATCTTCTTCGTTATTGAATGATGATTTTAAACGTATTTATAATAAACAAGAACAAAAATACAAATCAGGCACTGACGGCTATGTGAGTATTCAATTTCCTGAATTAAGCAAAGAACATGATAGCGACACGGTTAATACCAATTTAGTCTTATCACACATTCAGCAAGCTATTTCAGATGGTTATTTATACAGTGATATCTGCGTTATTGTCAATAAAAACTCAAATGGAAATGTAGTTGCTAATTTCTTAATTGAACGCAATATACCAGTAGTTTCTCGAGAATCACTATTATTAGCCAATGCCACAGAAGTTGTTACCTTGGTTGCGTTTTTAAAATTTATTTTAAATCACAATGATTTAGTATCGGCATCTGTTGTCGTCAATTACTTGTATTTAAACGCTTATTTTACGGAAGAAAAATACATCGAATTATTAAAGTACATCAATTTAAATAAAAAATCATCCTTGCTGATCCTATTGAAAGAGCAGGGGATTAAGATTGATGAATTTAAAATCACCAATTCTAACTTATACGATTGTTGTGTTGAAATAGTAAAAGCACTGCAGTTACACATTAAGAATCCTCAGTACATTCGGTTTTTTTTAGATGAAGTATTGTCTTTTTTACAAACCAACACGTCTAATGTTTCAACTTTTTTAACGTGGTGGGAAAAACGTTCCATCAAAGCATCTGTTATCATTCCAGAAGGAATCAATGCAGTCAATATCATGACCATTCATGCATCAAAAGGATTGGAGTTTCCAATTGTGATTACGCCTTACATGAATTTCAGAACAGATAAAACAAATCCGATTTGGGTTAAATTGCAAGAAGAAAACGATGACTTAAATTTACCTATTGCTTTATTAAGCATTGGAAAAAAAATTGCCACAACTCCTTACAAGCATTTAGCAGAAAAGGAATTGATGATGGTAAAGTTGGATTGCTTAAACATGTTGTACGTTAATTTTACGCGTGCCGTAGAGCGTTTATATATTATTTCGCCCAAGCCAACAACTAATGTGGCGAATAGCACCTACACATGGCTATCGAAATATGCAACAAGTCAAGCGCATTATGATACAACGGCATCTAAAATTGAATTTGGTGAATTGACACCTAAAGACAATCAAGGTCATGTCCAAAAAAAGCTAGACCAATTGCAATTAGTGTCGTTACAGTTTAATGACGAAAATCCTATTAAAATTAAAAACGGAAGTGCTTACAATTCTTTAGAAGAATCGGTAAGAGCAAGAGAATATGGTATTTTAGTGCATTATATTTTATCTCAAATAAAATCTAAACATGATATTTCTTCTGTTGTTCAAAAATCAATTTTAAATGGAGATATTACAGACCAAGAAGCTGTTTTAATAACAACAGATTTGTCTGTTATAATGATGAATGAAAAAATCAGTGCTTATTACGAACCAGATTTAGTTGTAAAAAACGAGTTTGAAATAGTAACCGAAACAGGCGACATCTTACGCCCTGATAGAGTTGTAATTATAGATGAAACAGCCATTGTGATAGATTATAAAACTGGTAAAAAACAAGTTGCAAAGTACCACTCGCAAATGCAAGATTACAAAAACGCCTTATTAAAATTAGGATATAAAACGGTCGTTAAAATTTTATTATACATCCACGAAAAGGAAGTTGAAATTTTAAATTAAATTTAATTCCTGTTTTTTATTTTGGGTCTTCATCATCAGGATCTATCATCTTCATCTTGCGTAAAAAGTCATCACGTTTTTTTGGAGCGCAAGGTAAAAATTGATAAGAAGGTCCTTTGTTGTCTTTTGCTAATTCTTGCTTTCTGTCTTTAGGTTTTAAGTTTTTAATATCATTGTTAAATTCCACATTGCTACTCACAACATTCATTACACCTTTAAAATAGCTGAAGTAATACCATGTTTTTGGATCGAATTCAAAATACATAGTTAAATTATCACCACCTTTTTGTTTTTTAATTTGAATGTATCCACCTGTTTTACGATATATTTCATTTTTATTTATGGCGCCAATTCCTATTTTTCCAACCGATACAAACGATTTACTTGGTCTATCGTATTTGAAATCAACATCAGTAATTAATAATGTTTTTTCAAATTCGTCAGGAAAACGTTTAATCGTTCCATTCAAATTTAAATCAGACATGATTTTATCTCCTTTTTCTTTACCTACCAATTCTGTTACACCTTTGGTAAACGTAACGTTGTTAAAGTCAATAGGTTCTAAGGTATTTAAAAATACTTCCATGTCTTTATACATTTTTTTGAGCGCACCTTTATCCATAAAAAAATCAATGGTTGTCATCAATTCAAAGTTTGCCGAATCATTAATCGTATTATGCGTGGCAACACCAAATGTATTTAGTTTTACTTGACCTAAGTCAGCACCTAAATCCATTTTTCCTTCAGCATATACTTTACAGTTTGTTGTGTTTAAACTGATATAATTTCCTGGTAAATTTTGTTCAACAAATTTTTCAGCATTGGTAATAATGTATTCTTCACTTTCTTTATTATAGCCCAAAAACCCCGATGCTTTAATCACATCTAAATCTTTTTTTCCGCCTCGTAAAGACACAAATGATGAGTAAACCATGTTTGTGTCAGGTCCGAAAATAATAGCTGAACCAACAGGCTTGCCATTCATGTCGGTTGTGTTTTCAGGTAAAGGAATTAAAATTTCTTTTGGATTAATTTCTCCGTTAAATTTCAAATAGGCCTTTCCAATTTTCCCGCAATTGTGTACAATTTTTGTTCCACCATCGTAAGTTAAAAATTGATTATTGGCAAACAATTTTACTTTTCCTGCAAAACTAAAGTAGTCATTGAATTGAAACTTAGCATCTTCACTGATATTACCTGATGATACAGTTTGTCCAGATGTATCTGGTTTAATCGTGTTGAATTTAATTAAATAGGCTTTGCTGTTTTCATCCAAGTATTGATATTCACCACTTCCTAAATAATTTTTTCTACCAAAAATATTTGCTGTTACATTTCTGATGGTGTGGTATTTTGTAACCGTATTTGCTAAGATGCTTGAATTTTTTAACGTATCCATCACTGCATTTTTTCTTAAAATAACTAAACCCGAATCTGGATAAATTCTTGCATCGGCTACATTAATAAATGGAACATTGATGGTTCGTATGATGTAACGACGTAAATCATATTTAGCAGCAGGTGCAAAAAACCGCAATGAATCTTGTTTAGGATTAACAGAAATAAATTCAGGTCCTTCTAAGTCAATCGCATTTTCAATATCACCTTTCAGTTTAACGTTTTCATCTCCTAATTGAATTTCTTCCGTATCCATAAACCATTTAAATCGCTCCATATATGCCACATATTGATTTTTTGGAAACTGAACAATGGTTCCTTTTCCGTTTGTGACAAATAACCCAAATCGCTTATCTAAGTCCATGGTTGCTTTTACATTGTTTGATGCAAATGTTAAGCCTGCTTCTTCAACGGCTTTGATGTGAAAGTCAGAGGTATCGGCAAAAAATTGATGTTGCTTAAATAAAATATTGGAAGAAACTAAGTCTGCTTTGATCATATCCACGGTGCCACTTCCACGAAGTTCATTGGGGCTTAATCTGTATTTTCCTTTAAAGGTACATTGGCCATTATACGTTTTAAAAGCACTTCCTTTATTGCTTGCATACATCATGTCTTTGTAAGGCAACCAATGTATGTATACGGTATCGCCGTGCGTTTGAGCAAATTCAATAGGTTCAGTTTGTTCATTATTATTGAATGTATTTGCCATCGTGTTCATACTATCAGGAAAAAATATGAAATCTTTTGAGCGAGTGGTGGAAGTAACATAGTTAATAACACCATCTGCTCTTAATCCCTTGTTAGATAATTTTATTTCGTTTTCAAACTTTGCTTTCCCACCGTATACAGGAAATCCTTCTGGCGGAGCATTTCTAATAAATCCGAGCGAATAGTCTTTTTGTAAACTTATTTTTTCTCTAAATTTTGGAAAGATTCCAGCTGATACAAATTCTCCATCAAAAATTAAACTTTCATTTCTAAAGTTGTCCAAACTATCCACAACAAATGGGTCTAATTTAAAATAAAATTTATCTCTGCGATAAACACCTTTAAAGGTGGTGTATTTATCATAAAAGGTATAACTCTCTTTAAAACTTTGAAACAACGGAAATGACGGCGCTTTACCCCAACCACTATGATTTTTTGGCGCATCAATTTTTAGTTCGCCATTTAAATTTTCGATAACACTTTGTACTCTTTTGTAAGGGAAATTACCATTTACATCAGCCTCGCGCGCTGTTACATAAATTCGTAACGAATCAATGGTTTTCATTTTCACTTTAAAAAGATCGTAATCAAAAATAAAATCCTTTCCATGAAATTCGAATTTACCAGATGCCACCACGCCATCAAATTCAATCAATCTATTTTTCTTTAAAATAAGTTCATCTTTTTTTGGAAAAATAAATACTTTTTGAGTATCGCTTAATAGTACATTTTCAACACCTTTGATGGTTATGTCGTAACAATTATTTACCAAACTCATAGTTGCATTTGTTTTATTTGGTAAAATCGAATGAATCGTAATAACATCAAAGTCCTTTTCGTGTTTTAAGTTATTGGTATAATCAAAAAATCGCTGTCTGATGGTTACGATGTCTGTTTCTGGATCGTAATAAATTAAACCAAATACAGCCATTTTAAAAATAATGGGACGTAAATCTACCGCTAAGTATTTAATGTATTTAGCAAAATCGACAACTGTAAATGAAGTTGGATTACCATTTTTTGTATAGTATTCATTCATTTTTTGCAATGGACTAACTTGCTCTAAACCTCTAATAGCATCTAAACGCGTGCTATTAAAAAAGTCTTGGGATTCGAAGTAAGCTTCACCTTGCGTATTATTTGGCAAAAAGTTGAATTCAATTTTGGGCTCATCAATGTTCCAAACCAACTGTTCAAAATACATATCAATTTTATGATAGGTGTTAAAGTAAGGCGACTTTTCTATGCCATCTTCTGTTCGTAAAAGAGTGATTGTTTTTTTTTCAACTTGGTATACAAAACTTAATCCAGGATGAATGATGGAATCTTTGTCGAGAAAAAATTTAACACTCGCAGGCTTAGAATTAATTTTTTCTTTGGTCATTGAAAATGAACGTGCCGAAATTTCTAAAAACTTTTTATTGTTTCTATTAAAGACAATTTTAGCAGGGTTTGAAGAATTACCTGTTCCAACAAATTTATTTCCTCTCATGCCAAATCCTCCGTCATAATCTACATCAGGATAAATATTTTTTACGAGTAATCGCTTGCTATACGAATCAAATCGGGGATACGTTGATTCCCCATTTTCAGTAATAATTTTATCTGTTACTCTACCTATTTGTGGTTTTTCGAAATATTGTTTACCATAAAAAATGGCTGAATCGGTTGAATAACCTCCTGTTTTACAATCAATCACAATGTTTTTTAAATCAGCATACACATCTTTATTAATGTCTGTTTTACTCCAATTTAATTTTCCGCCTTTACCAATAAATTTTCCCCATGTTGGGTAATACGTACCGCTTGTTTTTTCAATCATAATGGAATCGCCTCTCGGACTTAATCCAACTAAATTAAATTCAGAGAAAATAACTTTTGGAATTGAATCAAATTCAAATTTAAAATTGGCTGTTTGGCTTTTGTAGGCATAGGTTGGTGAATTATAAAATGCGTTATTTAAAAAAATGGTTTCACTCATTTCTAAATAATTTGTAAAGCTTTTTAAGTTTTTTGAGGCAAATATCTTTTCAATGCATTTTTGCCAGTTTTCAAATACCTGAGATTCTTGTCCTGACTTAATGCAGTTTACAACCGTATTTAGATAATTCATAAAAAACGGATAAGGCTTTAGTTTTCGTTGCAACATGGCGTTACTCGTTTTATAAACGGCTTGTCGGTAATTGCTTGCGAAATTAGGTGATTTCCATTCTTTACTAAAGGCCGACATGTAATCGTGTGCAATTTCTTTATTAGCCGAAAATTCAATAAAGTACTCGTTTAATTCCTTAATAAATTTTACTGAATCGGAACTAAATTGAGTTAATTTTTGTGCTTTAATCGTATTTGAAAAAAATAAAACGAATGCTATGAAAGTTATTTTTTTAAACATGTTTTTATAATTAGATATATTCAAATATATTGATATTGCCTTTATTTTTAAAGTTTAGTTATGAATAGTATTGAAATGATTTTGCTACAAAATGATAGATCGTATAACTAATATTTTTTTTATATTTACCCTAAAAATAAAAAGATGGCTTCCTTTGATATCACTAGTAAAACAGATGCACAAACATTAGATAATGCGATTAATGTGGCAAAAAAAGAAATTTTAAATCGCTTTGATTTTAGAGATTCTAAAAGCGAAGTTGAATTGAATAAAAAAGATTTAACTATATCGATTGTTACCGAACACGATATGCGCTTAAATGCAATTATTGATGCTATTCATAGTCGCATGATGAAGCAAGGTTTAGATCCTCGTTGTTTAGATGAAAGTAAGGCTCATTATCCTTCAGGCATGGTTATCAAAAAGGATATTAAAGTCCGACAAGGCATAGATAAAGAAGTTTCTAAAAAAATATTGAAGGATATCAAAGACAGTAAAATAAAAGTATCGGCTCAGTTAATGGATGATATTATCAGAGTTTCAAGCAAGAGCATCAACGATTTGCAAGGCGTGATGGCTATTTGTCGCCAAGGTGATTATGAAGTTCCCTTGCAATTTGTAAATATGAAATAGTTTATTTCTGAAAATTAGAATAATAAATGTGTCAAGAATCAAATAGTTAAATAGTGTGAGATTCCAATTTTAGCAGTATTTATTGATTCTAAAGGTTTCACATTATTTTATAAAAAAGTATATTTGTCATAATAAATCAAAACAATCATGAAAAATTTAATTACACTATCAATTGCCCTTATTTTATGTTCAGCATTCGTGAAATCTGATGGAAACAAAATTCCTTCTGCTGAATTAAAAAAACTAGATGGCTCAAAAATAAATTCAAGTACATTTAGTAATAATGGAAAACCAATGATTATTAGTTTTTGGGCAACGTGGTGTAAACCTTGTAAGAAAGAGTTAGATGCTATTAATGAAGAATATGCTGAATTGCAAAAAGAAACAGGCGCAAAGTTAATTGCTATTTCAATTGATGATGCGCGTAGTTCGGGTAAAGTGGTAACCGATGTCAAAGTAAAAGGTTGGACTTATGAAGTTTATATCGACGAAAATCAAGATTTCAAGCGTGCGATGAATGTAAATAATGTGCCTCATACCTTTTTAGTGGATGGTAATGGTCAAATAGTTTGGAGTCACAATTCTTATGCAGAGGGCGATGAAGAAAAATTGTTTGAAAACGTCAGAAAGCTAGCTAAAGGAGAAAAATTGTCTCACTAAATTAAATTACAAATTTACAATCATAGAGTATGACACTAAAAATTCAACCACGCTATTTCATCATCATAGTTTCAAGTTTGATTAATCAGGTTTCTTTTGCACAAACTACGACTGATTTAGGAAATATCCATGGCAATTTCCAAATTGATGCAGCCAATTATCAAAGAGATACTATTATTGGTGCCGATCCAGGAAGTGAAGTGTTTAGATACAATGCCTTTGGAAATATCAATTATACCAAAGGTGGTTTCAGTGCAGGGATGCGTTACGAAAGTTACAACCCACCATTAATTGGGTATTTAGCTGGTTATAAAGGTTCAGGTGTGCCATACCGTTTTGCACGATACCAACATAAAGATATCGACATTACTGTTGGTAATTTTTATGAGCAATTTGGAAGTGGTATTACTCTGAGAGCATACGAAAATAGAGGATTGTTATACGATAATGCCTTAGATGGTATGCGTGTTATTTTTACTCCCAGAAATGGTATTACCTTAAAAGGCTTGGTTGGGAAGCAACGAACGTATTTTTCTTTGTCGCCAGGTGTTGTGCGTGGCTTGGATGGTGAAGTTAACATCATGGAATTGTTTGATTCTGTGTTAGGCAATTATAAAACCAAAGTAATTTTAGGTGGTAGCTTCGTTAGTAAATACCAAGTAGATCAAGATCCAACCTTAGTACTTCCAGAAAATGTAGGAACAAGTGCAGGTCGTGTATCTGTTATACGTGGTGGTTTTAATTTCAATGCGGAGTATGCCTATAAAATAAATGATCCTTCTTACCAAAATAAATTAAGTTACAAACCTGGACAAGCCATTATTGCTTCAACATCTTATGGTACCAATGGTTTTTCTATCATGTTTGCTGGTAAAATGCTAGATAATATGAGTTTCAGAAGTGATAGAAATGCAACAAACACCATTGACATGATTAACTATCATCCTGACTTAAGTAAATTTCATACCTATTCTTTAATGGCTTATTATCCTTATGGTACACAAGCCAATGGAGAAGTAGGAGGAAGTGGAGAAATTCAATACAAGGTAAAAAAAGGCACTTGGTTGGGCGGAAAATACGGCATGGATATTACAGTAAATGGTTCAGTGTTTTATGCATTAGACACCACTGGCATCAATTCATCTGCTGATTCAATTAAACAATTAAAATATTCAACTAATTATGGTAATGTTGGAGACGAATTTTACCACGATTTTAATATTGAAATCACAAAAAAATTATCAAAAAAATTGAAGTTTACTTTGATGTATGCGAATCAATTTTTAAACCAATCGGTCGTTCAATTTAATACCTTGGATAAAGAAGAACATCCAGATGTAAGTTCTCATATTGGTGTATTAGATATCACCTATAAGTACAAATCTAATTCAGCTATTCGTTTTGAAACACAAGGTTTTTTTGGAACCTATGATTACAAAGAGGCTAAGTATGAATCCAACGGAGAGTTAAATAAAAAGAATAACACGGGTTCTTGGCTTTCAGGATTAATCGAATGGACACCAACCTCACATTGGAGTATCACAGTTGCTGATCAATACAATTACAACAATCCGATTGAGTCTAAACGAGTACATTATTATTTTGGTATGATTGGTTATGTTAATGGACCAACACGTATTTCAGTAAGCTACGGTCGTCAACGCCAAGGTATTTTTTGTGCAGGCGGAGTTTGCCGTTTTGTTCCTTCTTCCAGTGGTTTGTCAGTGAGTATATCATCTAGTTTTTAATAACTTAATAAGTAATTAATATGAAAAAAATAATTTCAAACATATCTATTTTACTTTTAGTAAGTGCGATATCATCCAGTTGTGATTTTGTGTCAAATGTAAATCCACCAGTTGATCCATCTACAACAGGCGGTGGAACTACAGGTGTTGATATTTCAGATTCCACAGTTGGCTCTAATCCCGCACAAAAGAAAGCCTTAGTAGAAGATTACACAGGTCATAAATGTGGAAATTGTCCACAAGCAGCGATTGTATTAAAAAATTTAGAAACAACGTATCCAGGTAAAATTGTTCCATTAGCCATACATGCTGGATTTTTTGCAACTACGAATGCGTCGTATCCTACTAATTTACAAACAACCGCGGGAACGGCTTATGATAGTCAGTTTGGAAATTCTGCAGCGGGAAATCCTAATGGACTTGTAAATCGAGTTGGTTATGGAACCGGTGGATTTATTAAGGCCTATACAAATTGGGGAACTGAAGTGGTTGCTCAAATTGCTCAAACACCAAAGTTTCAATTAATACTTAAATACAAATACAATACAGGTACATTAAAATTAAATGCAGATGTGAAAGTAAAATCATTAGCAAGTAACACAGGTATTTATAAAGTAGTGATATTATTAACAGAAGATAAAATTGTAGCAGAACAATTAGATTACTCATTGCCTGTTGGTAGTCAAACAGTATTGAATTACGAATTCAATCATGTATTACGAGGTGCTATTAATAGCGAATGGGGTGATGTTGTTTTTTCGGGTGGAGCTGCTTTAAATGCAACGCAGACCATTTCAAAGACAAACTTTCAAATCAATTCAACCTATGTTCCTTCGCATTGTCATATGGTTGCTTATATCTATGATGCCGATCCAACAAGTCCAACATACTACGAAGTTCTACAATCAGAAGAATTAGAATTGAAATAATTTTTTATTTTGAATACGGATTAAAAGGCATTCTTAGTGAGTGCCTTTTTTTTATGTGGAAATTAAACTAAATAGAAATAACAAAATAGAGTAATTAATACAATACCGATAGCATCTAATACTAATCCAACTTTAAACATGTCTTTCATTTCTATGCGTTTGGTTCCAAATACAATCGTATTAGCAGCTGTGGCAACTGGAAGCATAAATCCTAAAGAAGCTGCAAATGTAGCAGGTATCATTAATAACAGTGGCGGTAAATCTAAATCCTTTTGAAGCGCAATCATAACAGGTATGGCTAATTGAATACTAGCAATGTTTGAGGCAAATTCGCTAATGATGGTAACGATGACACAAATACCTAAAATAATAAAAATAATATGAACGCCTTTTAAGGCTGTTAAAGATTGAGCCAACCAATCGCTTAATCCTGAAATGTCAAAACCGTAAGCTAAAGCAAAGCCACTTCCAAACATTAAAATAATATCGTAGCGTATTTTTTTTGCGTCATCCCATTCCAATAATGCTTCGCCTTTATGTTGTTTACTTGGAATTAAAAATAACAATAAGGCAGCGAGAATAGCGACACTGGCATCATCAACTAATTTTGGATTTGAGAATAAATGATTCCAACCTCTATAAGTAAATGTTTCGAAAGCAATATCGGCTCGGGTAAACCATAACAACAAGCAAGAAATAAAAATACCCGAAATCCATTTTTCTTCGTAAGAAAATTTCCCTAACAGTGTATAGTTATTTTTAAAATGATGTTTTCCTAAATTAGTAATAACTACTTTTTTACGTAAATAATAAAACCGTAAAACAAAAAATGTGGCTATTAAAAATATGGCAGACAATGGAAAACCAATTGAGGCCCATTTTAAAAAATTCAAATCATTTAAATGAGGAAACGCTTCTTTATAAGCTTTAAAAAAATACATGTTTGGTGGAGTTCCTACAGGTGTTGCCATTCCGCCAATTGTAGCCGCAAACGCTAAACCTAATAAGATGGCAGCTGCAAATCGGCCTTTACTTTTTTCGCCATGAATAAATTCATCTGTTTCGCTAATTAAGGCCATGACGGCTCCAAATAACATCATGGTGGTAGCGGTATTGGAAATCCAATTGCTGATTAAATAAGATGACAACATCACGCCTAATAAGATATGGTGTGGTTTTGTTCCAACTACCGATAATATTTTAATGGCAATACGCTTATGTAAATGCCATTTCTCAATGGCAAATGCTAACATAAAACCCCCGATGAATAAGAAAATGATACTGTCGGTGTACTTTTGTGCTACCGATTTTGTATCCGCTATTCCCAATATAGGCATTAGTAAAAATGGAATGAGTGCAGTTACGGCCAAGTGAACAGCTTCTGTAAACCACCAAAGACTCATCCAAACTGCAATTCCTGCCATTAAACTCACTTTTGGATTACTAGCATCTAAATCTGTAAATAACCAAATACATGCAGCGGCAAGAGGTCCTAAAAGTATGACAAGGTATTTTAATATATTTTTATTCATATATAGTATATAACAAATGTAAGATTTTAACTTTACACAAAAATTAAAACACGATGCGAATTGTTTTTATGGGAACGCCCGAATTTGCGGTTGCAAGTTTAGATATATTAATTCAACATCATTATGATGTAGTAGGTGTTGTCACAGTGCCTGATAAGCCAGCAGGGCGTGGCCAACAAGTGCAACAATCAGCTGTAAAAAAGTATGCCTTAGAAAAAGGATTAAACATTTTACAACCTGAAAAATTAAAGGATGAACAATTTGTGAATGAGTTAAGAAATTTACATGCCGATATACAATTTGTTGTTGCCTTTAGAATGTTGCCCGAAGTGGTTTGGAATATGCCACCCTTAGGAACATATAATTTACATGGTTCACTTTTACCAAAATACAGAGGTGCCGCTCCAATCAATTGGGCAATCATTAATGGAGAAATAGAAAGCGGTGTAACGACTTTTAAACTTAAACATGATATCGATACAGGAAATGTTTTGTTTCAAGATAAGGTTAAAATTTCTGCAACAACAACGGCTGGTGAGTTGCATGATGATTTAATGATAGTTGGTGCTAATCTCATTTTAAAAAGTGTCAAACAAATTGAAAGTGGTGATTACGAATTAAAGCCGCAAACAGATGCAGAAGCAATACATGCACCTAAAATTTTTAAAGAAACATGTTTGATTAATTGGAATCAATCCGTAGAATCTATTTATAATTTAATAAGAGGTTTATCTCCTTATCCAGCAGCGTTTACAACGTATATAGATAAAAATAATCAATCCATTTCTATTAAATTGTTTACCGTTGAAAAAGAATGTTGTCAACATAAATTACGCGTTGGAGCTATTGAAAGTGATTCTAAAACATTCTTGAAAGTAGCTTGTAGCAATGGTTTCATACATATTAAAGAATTGCAAATGGCAGGAAAAAAAAGAATGTCGATAGAAGAATTTTTGCGAGGCTTTAAAGTATTTCCTGAATTAGTATTTACAGCGTAATACTTTAGTACTAAAACCAACACCTCACGCGTGTTTTTTTGAAATAAGCTAGCTATAAGTATTAAAAGGGTGGATTTTGTGTTCAAAACCCTTATTATGATAGAGAATAGAGCCTAACTTATTAACAAAACGCCAATTTATAAACAAAACGAGCACTTTTTTTACTTAAACACTTGCTAAATAGCGTTTAGCGTATACATTTGTATCACAAATAATTTATTTAAAGTTTAACCCTTAAAAACAAACAACATGAACAAAGCAGAATTAATCGAAGCAATTGCTAACTCAACAAAAATGACTAAAGCTGACTCAGGTCGTGCATTAGATGCTACAATCGAAGCGATCAGCAAAGCATTGAAAAAAGGAGACCGTTTATCTTTAGTAGGATTTGGTTCTTTTTCAGTAGCTAAACGTGCTGCACGTTTAGGCCGTAATCCTCAAACAGGAAAAGAAATTAAAATTGCTGCTAAAAAAGTAGTTAAATTTAAAGCTGGAACTGAGTTAGCAACTAACGTTAACAAAGGAAAATAATTAGAAATCTAATTAGCTTAAAACCCTTTCAATCATATTGAAAGGGTTTTTTGTTTTTTACCGAATAATAAAAGCGTATTTTTAAACTTATATTATGATAGACCGTCAACGCATTGAACCTTTCTCGAAATTTGAATTGCTTGCAAAACAAGTAGTAGAAGGCTTTATTACAGGTTTACATAAAAGTCCGTTTCATGGCTTTTCGGTTGAGTTTGCTGAGCACCGTATTTATAATACAGGAGAAAGTACCAAGCATGTGGATTGGAAATTATTTGCCAAAACAGATAAATTGTTCTTAAAACGCTACGAAGAAGAAACTAACCTGCTTTGTCAAATAGTGATTGACACGTCAAACTCTATGCTTTTTCCTTTAGAGAAAAAGAATGTAAATTCTCTAAATAAATTAGCGTTTTCGGTATATGCCGCCGCAGCATTAGTTGAATTATTGAAACATCAGCGAGATGCTGTAGGTCTCACATTTTTTGATAAAGAAGTTGGAAAACATTTTCCTGCAAAAAGTAATCCAACACAACAAAAAATCATGTATCATGAGTTGGAAAATTTATTAACTAAACAAATTTCTGAAGAAACTACTTCAACTCAGTCAGCCATCGCTATTAATCAAATTGCGGAAATCATTCACAAACGTTCGTTGGTCGTTATTTTCAGTGATATGTTTGAAGATCAATCCAATTTAGAAGGCATTTTTGCCTCCTTACAACATTTAAAATACAGAAAGCATGATGTTGTTTTATTTCATGTAATCGATAAAAAATTAGAGCTCAATTTTGATTTTGAAAATCGTCCATATCATTTTATTGATATTGAAACGAAAGAGGAAATTAAATTAAATCCAACTCAAATTAAAGAGCTCTACACCAAAAAAATTACAGAATACACTGAAGCAATTAAATTAAAATGTGGTCAATATAATATTGATTTTGTTGAGGCTGATATTAATCAAGGATTTGACACTGTTTTACGGGCCTATTTGGTGAAACGTGGAATGATGCTAAGGTAATTTTATTTGGGCGTTGCCTTCGGCCAGGTTTTTCGTTCCAATCTTTTTTGTTATTTCTCTAAATAGTGTTAATGTAATTTTATTTGGGCGTTGCCTTCGGCCAGGCTTTTCGTTCTAATCTTTTTGTTCGTTCCTCTCAAAAAGGATTTCCACTGCAATCCTTAACGCAGTTTTTATCCTATTTAATTTTTTGTTTGGTTCGGTAATTATGTTTTTTTTGAAAGATTTCAATATGAATGTGAAATTAAGTTCGCGTTAAGGATTGAAACGAAAATCCTTTTTTTGAACTCTGAGGCTCTCGAAGTGTTCGAAAAAAGATTGCAGTGTAAAGCCTGACCCGCAGGGAAACGCCCATATTAGTCTAGAAGGTAAATTATCCAAAATCATATCCTCACATCAAATGCTTAAAACCAAATCCCACATTATTTTTTTGTGATTGTATTTTGAACTCGAAACACGAAGTGAGTTTTCTACTTTTAATTGAGTGTTAATTTCATCATGATGTCGATTTGTTCATCATTTCCAAGCTTAAAAATATGCGTATCAAATTCAATAAATCCATTTTTTTTATAAAAACTGATCGCTCTTTTATTCTTTTCCCAAACACCTAACCAAATTTCTTTAATCCTATATTTTGTTGCTATTTCAAGTGCATTGTTATATAATAATTGCCCCATGTTTTGACCATGAAATTCTTTGAGAACATAGATTCTTTCAATTTCAAGCGATGTATTATTTTTAAGTTCAGTTTGTGCTTCGCCAAAATTTAATTTCAAGTAACCTATTATTTTCTCGTTGAATGATAAAACATAAAATTCAGACTTTGTATTGAAGAGTTCTTTTTTTAAGGTATCTAAACTTAAATTTTCGTCTAAATAGTTTTTCATATCACTTTCAGAATTTTCATTTGCAAATGTTTCAAAAAAGGTTTGTTTGCTAATAATCTGAAGGTCTTCCACATCAATCACGGAAATTCGTTTAATTTGGATGTTATTCATATTCAGATTATGATGAAGATTCGAGTTCGACTTACTGAAAAACTATTTCTTTTTAATAATGACTTGAGAAGGAAGCGGAATGCCGTATAGTTCAAAAATGAAATTAACCAAGCCCTCCATTTCTTCTTTGGTATTGTATGCTGATAATGAAAAACGTATGCAATTTTCAGCCTCTTCTTTAGATAATCCCATTGCTTTTAACACGTGAGAAGTTTCTGTTGTTGCTGACGTGCACGCAGAACCAAGCGATACAGCGTATTTAGATTTAAGATGAGAGAAAATTCGGTCTCCGTTTTTTAATTTAGGGAAATAAATATTAGCGGTATTATATAAACGGTAACGCGTGGAACCATTGATTCGTAATTCTGGAACTTCTAATAATTGATGTTCTAAATAACCTCTTATTTTTGAAATATGCGCATTGTTTTCCCAAAAATCTGCTTTTGCAATTTCACACGCTTTTCCTAAACCTACAATCGATGGTACATTTAGCGTTCCACTTCGTTTACCATGTTCTTGTGAGCCTCCATGAAATAAGGGTATTAAATTGACACGTGGATTTTTTCTTCGCACGTATAAAGCACCAACTCCTTTTGGTGCAAATAATTTATGACCTGATATACAACACACATCAATGCCCATGTCGTTTACATCAATGGGTAATTTACCTGCTAATTGTGTGGTATCGCTGAAAAATAATGTTTCATGTTGATGTGTCATCTCCGAAATTTTTTCTAAATCTTGTAACACACCAGTTTCATTATTAGCGGCAATAATCGATACTAAAATTGTTTTTGACGTAAAGCTGGCTTTTAGTTCATCTAAATCAATACGACCTTCTCTATCAACTTTTAAATAGGTTATTTCAGCTCCAAGTTCTTTCAAATAATCACATGTATCTAAAACAGCTTTGTGCTCTGTTTGAGTGGTGATGATATGATTGCCTTTACTCTTGTAAGCTTCAAAGATGCCTTTTAAAGCCATATTGATTCCTTCCGTTGCTCCAGATGTAAAAATGATTTCGCTTGGCTCAGCTTCAATTAAATTAGCCACTTGTTGTCTTGCTTTTTCTATGGCGCCATTCGCATACCAACCAAACTCGTGTGTTGAGCTATGCGCATTGCCAAAGTGTTTGCTAAAAAAAGGAAGCATCTCTGCTAAAACTCTTTCATCGACAGGCGTTGTGGCATTATAATCTAAATAAGTCAAAGTAGATGTGTTATTAAATTAATACTATTACATTCTTTCAGGAACTTCTATTCCTAAACACTTCATTCCATTTTTCATAATGGTAGCAGTGGTTTCAATTAATTTAATTCTAAATTCTTTAACTGTTTCATTTTCTTCTTTTAACACTGGGCATTCGTTGTAAAACTGATTAAACAATTTAGTGAGTTCATATACATAGTTTGCGACAATGGCTGGGTTAAATGAATTGGCCGATTCTTCTAAGGCAATTGAGAATTCATATAATCCTTTAATTAGTTCTTTTTCTTTTGCATGTAATTCAATGCCATCAGAAATAATGAGGTCATGAATTGGTTTTTCAAATCGGCGTAAAATAGATTTAATTCGAGCATGAGCATATTGAATAAAAGGCCCTGTATGACCATTAAAATCAATACTTTCTTTAGGATCGAACATCATTTTCTTTTTTGGATCTACTTTTAAAATGAAATATTTTAAAGCACCCATACCAATTGTTTCGTAAAGTGTTTCTAGCGCATCATTTGTAAAGCCTTCTACTTTTCCTAATTCTTCAGTTGTTTCTTTAGCTGTTGCAACCATACCGTCAATTAAATCATCCGCATCAACAACAGTTCCTTCGCGACTTTTCATTTTTCCTTCAGGTAATTCTACCATACCATAACTTAAATGAAAGCATTCTTTTGCCCAATCATATCCTAATTTTTCAAGGCATTTAAACAATACTTTAAAATGATAATCTTGTTCATTTCCAACGGTATAAATCATTTGATTTAGTTTTGGAAATTCCTTAGCACGTTCGATGGCTGTTCCTAAATCTTGAGTGATGTAAACAGATGTGCCATCGCTACGCAATACTACTTTTTCATCTAAACCTTCATTAGTTAAATCAATACAAACGCTTCCATTTTCTTTTTTATAAAAAATATGTTTTGCTAAGCCTTCTTGTACAATTTCTTTTCCTAATAAATAGGTATTGCTTTCGTAATATAATTTATCAAACGTAACTCCTAACTTTTTGTAGGTAACATCAAATCCTTTGTAAACCCAACCGTTCATGGTTTTCCACAGCTCGATAGTTTCAGAATCATTAGCTTCCCATTTCAATAGCATGTCTTGGGTTTGTAACATAATTGGCGCTTTTTTTTCAGCTTCCTCTTTTGTTAACCCTTGTGCTTCTAATTCAGCAGTTTGTTTTTTATATTCCTTATCAAAGGCAACGTAATATTTCCCAACTAAGTGATCACCTTTTTCATGAGTAGATTCGGGTGTTTCACCATTTCCAAATAATTTCCAAGCAATCATACTTTTGCAAATATGAATACCACGATCATTTATTAAATTGACTTTAATGACCTCATGACCTTGTGTTTGGATGATATTTGCTACCGAGAATCCTAATAAATTATTACGTATGTGTCCTAAGTGCAAAGGTTTATTGGTGTTGGGCGATGAATATTCCAACATGATTTGTTTGCCACTGCTATTTGCTTTTTTGATGCCGTAGTTTGGTTGAGCAACAATTTCTTTAAATTCGTTTAACCAAAAGGTGTTAGCTAATGAAAAATTTAAAAATCCTTTGACAACATTAAAATTAATGATATTCTCATTTTCTTTTAAAAGCATGTCGCCAATCAGTTGGCCTGTTTGTTCGGGAGTTGCTTTAGCAGCTTTAATAAATGGAAAGGTTACTAATGTGTAATCGCCTTCAAATTCTTTTTTTGTTTTTTGTAAAACAATACTTTCTGGAGTGGTTGATAATTCGAATAATTGATTAACAACAACTGATATGGTTTGTGATAAATAAGATTCAATGTTCATGGCTTAAAAATACAAAATTTTAATTTTATATTTACCTTATGATTATAGATTTAAGAAGCGACACTGTTACCGTTCCGAGTAAAGGAATGATGGATGCCATGATGAGTGCAGAGGTTGGAGATGATGTATTTGCAGAAGATCCAACGGTGAGTTTATTAGAGAAAAAAATAGCATTGATGTTTAACAAAGAATCTGCCTTGTTTTGTCCAAGTGGCACAATGACGAATCAAATCGCCATTAAATGCCATACGCAGCCTGGCGATGAATTGTTATGCGATGTAAATTCTCATATTTATAATTACGAAGGTGGTGGCATATCTTCAAACTCGGGTGTACAAGCTAAATTATTGCATGGTGATAGAGGACGCATAACCGCTAGTTTAATTGAAGAAAACATTAATGGCAATTATGATTGGTTAACCAAAACATCTTTGGTGTGTTTGGAAAATACCGTAAATAGAGCAGGAGGGAGCTATTACCAATTAGATGAGATGTTGAAAATTTCGACATTGTGTAAAGAAAAACAGTTAGGTTTTCATTTAGACGGAGCTCGTTTATTTAATGCGTTGGCTGAAACCAAAGAAAGTACAATCGATGTTGGAAATGCCTTTGATTCCATTTCCATTTGTTTATCAAAAGGATTAGGTGCTCCAGTGGGTTCGTTGTTGTTAGGCACAACAGACTTTATAAAAAAAGCACGCAGAGTTCGAAAAGTATTTGGTGGAGGCATGCGTCAGGCTGGTTTTTTGGCTGCTGCAGGTATTTATGCTATAGACAATAATATCAATCGTTTAACAGAAGATCATCAACGCGCAAAACATATTGAATCTATATTAACCGAATTGCCTTATGTAGAAAGTAGTTTATCAGTTGATACAAACATTATTATTTTTAACCTTTCTCCAAATTTAAAATTAGAGGTGTTTGAAAGTAAACTGAAAGAGCAAGGAATTAAAATGTCTGCGTTTGGTAAACAAACAGTTAGATTTGTAACACACTTAGATTTTACAGACGAAATGCTTATGAAGTTAGAATCTGTTTTGAAAGGAATTTAAATCTACCCTTTAATTTTTATCAAGGCAAATACGCTGTAATTAAGCATATCCATGTAATTGGCATCTACGCCTTCGCTCACAGTTGTTTGTCCCTTATTATCTTCAATTTGTTTTACCCTAAAAATCTTCATTAAAATTAAATCAGTTAATGAACTCATGCGCATATCACGCCATGCTTCACCATAATCATGGTTTTTGTCTTCCATTAATTGTTTGGTAATACCAACGTATTTAGTGTATAAACTTGCCACTTCATCGTAAGGTAATTCCATGCGCGTGTCGTTTACTAATTCAAGTTGAATCAGCGAAATCACACAATAGTTAATAATACCAATGTATTCGCCAGTAATATCATCTACTACTTTTTGAGTTCCTTTTTCTTCAATACTTTTGATGCGTTGTGCTTTGATGAAAATCTGATCGGTTAATGAAGTTGGACGTAAATTGCGCCAAGCAGTGCCATAATCCTTCATCTTTTTTAAAAAGAGTTCTTTGCACAAATTTATTGCTGCATCATATTGTTTGGATGTTGTATTCATAGTATATTTAGAAATGCTAATTTAGCAATTATGTATAAAACGTATTTAACAAATGGTAAACAATTGAGTTTTAATAAACCTCAAGTGATGGCCATAATCAATGTAACACCCGATAGTTTTTATGACGGAGGGAAGTTTTCATCCATTTCAGATGTAATAAATGATGCTGATGAAAAAATCCGACATGGTGCTACAATTATTGATATTGGTGCCGCTTCGTCTAAGCCAGATGCGAAACCACTTACGGCAAAAGAAGAAATGGTGCGCTTAGCTGAACCACTTTCGCAGCTTAGAAAAGAATTTCCTCACGTTTTTATTTCTGTTGATACCTATTTGGCCGAAGTTGCCGATATGTCCATTTCACTGGGCGCTGATATCATCAATGATATTTCGGGCGGCGTATTGGATGCTAATATGATTGATGTGGTTGCAAAAAACGATATTCCTTATGTGATGATGCACATGCAAGGTACACCACAAACGATGCAACAAAATCCCACTTACCATCATGTTGTTACTGAAGTAAAATCCTTTTTCGAAAAAACGATTCAAATTTGCAAACACAAGGGTTTTGAGAAATTAATCATTGATGTTGGTTTCGGTTTTGGAAAAAGTGTCGAGCATAATTATCAGTTATTAAAACATTTAGATGAATTTAAATCTTTTGAATACCCTTTGCTTGTTGGTTTTTCTAGAAAATCAATGATAAATAAAGTTATACACACCAACCCAAATACGGCATTAAACGGAACCACTGTGTTAAACACCTTGGCTTTAACACACGGCGCTAGTCTTTTAAGAGTTCATGATGTGAAGGAAGCTCAACAGGCTATTGATTTATATAGTTTTTATAAGAGTGTTGATTAGATAGCTCTTCTTTAAATTGTTAAAACATTTTTATTTTGTGATAAAGTTTTTTCAAATTTTACGTCTAAATTTTATAAATTTGTTTCATAGCATCGTAACCAATAAAAATATATATAGCAATGGAAGTAACAGGTCAATTAAAATTAAAGTACGACATCCAAAAAGTAAGTGAGAAATTTCAAAAAAGAGATTTTGTTTTATCAACAGATTTAAGCACGCCTTACCCTCAACATGTGAGTTTTCAAGTAACTCAAGATAAATGTAGCATGTTGGATTCGTTCAACGAAGGTGATGAAATTAAAGTACAATTTAATTTAAGAGGTAGAGAATGGAACGGTCCACAAGGTATCAAATTTTTTAATACACTTGAGGCTTGGAGAATTGAAAAAGTGGCAGCTGGCTCATCTAACGCAGCACCTGCTCAAAACGCTCAAATGCCGCAAAGTACGGCAGCTCCTGTATTTAACAGTAGCGTAGCTGATAACGACGATTTACCTTTCTAATTTTTAAAAAAAGTGAATTCAAAGACACAAGAAAAAAGACACTCTCGTCTTAATCTTGTGTCTTTTTTTATTTAAATACATACATGAAAAAACCTTCCGTTTTATTAATATATACAGGTGGCACCATTGGAATGATGCAAGACCCTAAAACGGGCGTGTTGAAGCCTTTTAATTTTAAAGCTCTTACCAAACAAATTCCCGAACTTCAAAAGTTTGATATTGAATTATCATCTATTTCGTTCGAAAAGCCTATTGATTCTTCCAATATGAGTCCAGAAACGTGGATTCAATTAGCTCAAATTATAAAATCAAATTACGATTTATATAACGGCTTTGTTATTTTGCATGGTTCGGATACAATGGCATTTACAGCAAGTGCCTTGA
>JBILCJ010000172.1:0-4866 GCA_044353195.1 Bacteroidia bacterium
TGCTTAGTCCATCAATGGTCCCTATCAATACTTGATTATTTTGCTGGGTTATACAATTCACATAATGATTTGCTAAACCATTTTTTGGCGAATAATGTTGAAATGTTTTTCCGTTAAATTTGCTCGCTCCGCCATATCCACCGCTCCATAAATAACCTAAATTATCCTGAAAGAGTGTAAAGATTTGGATATACGGTAATCCATTTTCAACTGAATAATTTTTAAAATTATATTGTTGAGCATTGAGTCTAATCGGATGGGAGAATCCAATTATGACAATTAGCCCGCAAATAGTAATTATTTTAAGTTGAGATAGCATATTGTGTTTTACTAAATTACTTAATAATTTTAAGTTTAACTATTTCATTTCATAAGCGGTTTATTTTTTCGAATAACTGGCTTTTTATTTAATTAAATTTATGTATTTAATACGCATAAAATTTGTACTTTCGTTACCTTAAAAATTAAATAAACGTATGCTTACTTTCTTAAAAAAGTTTTTTGGAACAAAATCCGAAAAAGATATAAAATTAATTCAACCACAAGTAGATAAAATTATTGAAATTTATCCAACGCTTCAAAAATTATCCAATGACGAACTGCGCGCTAAAGTTGATGGTTTAAAGCAAAAAATACAGGATGCAATTAAGTCTCAACAATCAGAAATTGATTCTATTAAAAGCAAGATTGATGCTGATATTGACATGGATGTTGATGATAAAGAAGATTTATATAAAGAAATCGATGCCTTAGAAAAAGATATTACTAAAGTAATTGAAGACACGCTGAATGATATTTTACCAGAAGCTTACGCTATTTTAAAAGATACGGCTCGTCGTTTTTCTGAAAATGAAGAGTTACTTGTTACAGCAAACGATTTTGATAAATCTTTAGCTAAATCATTTAAAAACGTTGAATTAAGAGGAAGTCAAGTTGCCTGGAAAAACAAATGGAATGCAGCAGGTGTAGATGTTTTATGGAATATGGTTCATTACGATGTTCAATTAATTGGAGGTAGTGTATTACATTCTGGAAAAATTTCTGAGATGGCAACTGGAGAAGGAAAAACGTTGGTGTCTACGCTTCCTGTATTTTTAAATGCACTCTCTGGTCGAGGTGTGCATGTCGTAACTGTCAATAATTATTTAGCAAAACGTGATAGCGAGTGGAATGCACCTTTGTTTCAATTTCATGGATTAAGTGTGGATTGTATTGATAAACACGAGCCAAATTCTGATAGCCGTCGACAAGCATATTTGGCTGACATTACATACGGTACAAATAATGAATTTGGTTTTGATTACTTGCGTGATAACATGTGTCGCGATATTTCAGAATTAGTTCAGCGTAAACATAATTTTGCTATTGTTGATGAGGTCGATAGCGTTTTAATTGATGATGCACGTACACCATTAATTATTTCTGGCCCAACTCCTACAGGTGATAAGCACGAGTTTATGGAATTTAAACCCCGTGTTGAAAAATTATTAGCAGCTCAAAAATCGTATTTTCAATTATGCTTAACAGATGCGAAACGTTTGTATGCTGAGAAAAATGAGAAAGAGGCGGGCATACCATTGTTAAGAGCTTACCGCGCGTTACCAAAAAACGGTGCATTAATCAAATTTTTGAGCGAGCCTGGTGTGAAGGCATTACTTCAAAAAACAGAAAACTATTATATGCAAGACCAACAAAAAGAAATGCATAAAATAGATGTTGAATTGTTTTTTGTGATTGATGAAAAGAACAATTCAGTTGATTTAACTGAAAAGGGAATTGATTTAATTACAGGAACAACTGATGATCCATATTTTTTTGTGATACCAAACGTAGGTGGAGAAATCGCTGATTTAGAAAAACAAACATTTGCTGATCCATCTGAAAAAATTGCACGTAAAGAAATTTTAATGCGTGACTTTAGTGTGAAAAGTGAGAGAATTCATACCGTAAATCAATTATTGAAAGCGTATTCATTATTTGAGAAAGATCAAGAATACGTTATTGCTGAAGGACAGATTAAAATTGTGGATGAGCAAACTGGCCGTATCATGGAAGGTCGTCGTTATAGCGATGGTTTACACCAAGCATTAGAGGCAAAAGAAAATGTAAAAATTGAAGCTGCAACACAAACATATGCTACCGTTACATTACAGAATTATTTTCGTATGTACAATAAATTAGCTGGTATGACTGGTACGGCAGAAACTGAAGCGAATGAATTTTGGGATATTTATAAATTAGATGTTGTTGTTATTCCAACAAACAGAGCTATTTCTCGTAAAGATGAACAAGATTTAGTATATAAGACGACTCGCGAAAAATACAACGCTGTTATCGAAGCTACAGCAAAATTAGTTGCAGAAGGTCGTCCAGTATTAATTGGAACAACAACGGTTGATATTTCTGAGTTATTGAGCCGTATGCTTAAATTAAGAAACATAAAGCATAATGTGTTAAATGCAAAATTGCACCAAAAAGAAGCAGATATTGTTGCTGAAGCAGGACAAGCAGGAACAGTTACGATAGCTACAAACATGGCTGGTCGTGGTACGGATATCAAATTAGGAGCGGGCGTTAAAGAGGCTGGTGGATTAGCAATCATTGGAACAGAACGACATGAAAGTCGCCGTGTTGATAGACAATTACGTGGACGTGCTGGTAGACAAGGAGATCCAGGCAGCTCTCAGTTTTTTGTGAGTTTAGAAGACAATTTAATGCGTTTATTTGGTAGTGATAGAATCGCTAGTTTGATGGATCGCATGGGTTTACAAGAAGGGGAAGTTATTCAACATTCGATGATTAGTAAGTCTATTGAGCGCGCTCAAAAGAAAGTTGAAGAAAATCATTTCGGAACTCGTAAACGTTTAATTGAATACGATGATGTAATGAATGCACAGCGAGACGTTGTTTATAAACGTCGACGTAATGCATTAGCTGGAGATAGAATTAGCATAGATATTGCAAATATGATTTATGAAGTGGCTGAAAGTATAGTAAGCGAGTTTCATGCAATCAAAGATTTTGAAGGATTTACATTTGAATGTATTAAACATTTTGGAATTGAATCTCCATTTACCGAAAAAGAATTTGCAACTGGAAAAGAAAATGAATTAACACAGCGTTTATTTGAAGCAGGAGAACAACATTACCGTTTAAAATCGCTTCAGATTGCTGAAATGGCATTTCCTGTTGTGAAAGATGTTTATACAAATCCAAACAATAATTTCGAAAACATCGTTACGCCATTTACTGATGGAATAAGAACGGTACAGATTATGGCTAACCTTAAGAAGTCATATGATACTAAAGGAAAAGAATTAGTAGCTGTTTTTGAAAAAACGGTTGTTTTGGCTATGATTGACGATTCATGGAAAGAGCATTTGAGGGAAATGGACGATCTAAAGCAATCAGTTCAAAACGCATCCTTAGAGCAAAAAGATCCTTTAGTGGTTTATAAATTAGAGTCATTTAATTTATTTAGAGAAATGATTGCTAAAACAAGTAAGGATGTCATTTCATTTTTAATGTTGGGTGGTTTGCCTGTTGAAGATAATAAAAAACCTCAATTACAAAAAGCTCAATTTACTCAGCAACAAGTTCAACAAAAACCAAAAGAAAAGTTAACTGAAAGTAGGAGCGAAGAACCAACGGAGGAACAAGAGCAAAAACGTCCGAAGTCTCAACCAATTCGAGTGGAACAAAAAATTGGTCGCAATGATCCTTGTCCATGTGGAAGTGGAAAAAAATTTAAAGCTTGTCACGGAACAGTTTAGTATAAATAAAAAAAGCCATCTGTTAGATGGCTTTTTTGTTGAACAAATAGTTTTAAAAAGAAGCTGAATTGGTATTTTTTTTGAATTCGCGTTTCCATATTTTTATTTAACCCGTTAAAAGATGGTTTTCACAAAATAAAACCACTATTTCGTCTTTTTTTTAAATTCGTGTCAATAAATATTTTAACTTTATTACTTTTAATTAACAACTTATTAAATATTAAAATGACTGTAAATCATTTAGTTAATCATATGATGCATAAAATAAATAAAAAAACGACTCTTTGTTTCCTAACAATTCTCCTACTATTAGGTTATAGATCTGTATTGAAGTCACAAATCGTTGGAAGCGGGGCTTTTATAAAAGCAACAAGTGTCGAAATTGGTATTCATGGGCAGGGTGGATTTGAAGGCACTAATGCAACACCTCCAGTTGGAATGCATCCTCGCGGTGGAGGTGGTTTTTTTGGTTTTGTTGCTAATCCTCAGGTTAATGCATGGGCTACTTTTAACGGTGATTTTTTTACCCCAGGAACACGAGAAAATGGTTGGGGTTTGAGTATTGGTAATACTTCATTAACTCTTAATTTTGGGAATAATTGTGCAGGGACTGGCACTAATTCGCTCCTGCAAATTGCCAATACACCAACAGTCAGTTATAACAATGTTTTAACTTGTTATAATATCGATTGGGCGGGTTCTGTTATCACAGGTACGACCAATATTCGAGCAAAAATCAATTATTTTTTACAACAGTCAGATTTGTATTATACAACCACGGTTTCTCTAACCAATAATTCTGCATTTAACATACCTGAACTTTATTATTATCGAAATCTGGATCCCGACAATAATCAATCCATAGGTGGTGGTTTTTCAACTACTAATCTAATCGAAGATCAACCTGGTTCAGGCCCCTGTAATGTGGCTTGTGTAAGCGCTTCACAGACAAGTGCGTTGCCGGGCGTTGGTACTTCTTATGTCGCATTTGCAGGAGTTGGCCCTAATTTTAGAGTTAGTAGAGGCGCAAATGGGCCTGGACCACTAGCAAACCGAAATGGTTACATTACTTGGAATGGAGGTACTGGAATTA
>JBILCJ010000032.1:0-15429 GCA_044353195.1 Bacteroidia bacterium
AAGGGAAAACTTTTAATTCTAAATTATAGACTGCATAAAAACGACTCCGTTTTATATAAAAGAGTTAGAAAAGAGATTGATGGAATGTATGCCATAAACCTCATACCAAAATTGAAAAGTGCTAGTAAAGCAATAAAAATGTCTTCTATAATTCCAGGCTTAGGCCAGTGTTATTCTAAAAATTATGGTGAAGGCATCGCTTCTTTTATTTCTGTTACTTCAAGTGTTGGCATTATGGCAGCTGGTATTGTGTTCCAGTTT
The DNA here is from genome assembly GCA_044353195.1 of Bacteroidia bacterium. Classification (GTDB taxonomy): domain Bacteria; phylum Bacteroidota; class Bacteroidia; order B-17B0; family Aurantibacillaceae; genus UBA4416. Next base: position 262 of record JBILCJ010000032.1, read on the forward strand.
TATTTTACTGGGATTGCAACGGGCAACATGCTGTTAGGGAAATTTTATTTAGGAGGCATTAAACGGTCAGAGTTTTTGGTGGAAAAGTACAATTACACGACTGCCAAATCGTTTAATCAAGGGTTAAAGCTCAGAATTAAACCACTTTTTATCCCATAAAAAAACCGACTTAAAGTCGGTTTTAATTTTTTAAGTTTAGTTTAGTCTAACCAAACAAACCATTTATCATTGTTTGAGTATTTGTCCATAGCGTCTTTGTCAAATACAACCCAGAAAAAGTCTACAAGAGCAGCAACTTCACCTGCTACAGGCACACAGAAATAAAGCGCCCACATGTAATTTTTTTCAGTCCCCATGTAATAACGGTGTAAAGCTATTGAACCACAAAAGAATGAACGTAATAAATAACCAGCTCTTGTTTGGCTGCTAGAGGCAGACATTTTACTTCCAGTTAAATTTAATGCTGTTAAATCAGCACTGTACATTTCTTCAAAGGTAACTTCTTGACTAACTTTAAAATTTTGGTCTAATTGAACATCTGTTAATTTGTACTTACTTGCGTTTGCAGTAAAGTTGATACTTAAGGCTAAACCTAATACTAAAATTATTTTTTTCATATTTATTTATTTTGATTTAGGTAAAAATAATTAAAAAAAATATAAGTCCAAATTTTATGAACTAATTTAACATTTTGCAGTTAAATTTCTTTATAGGTTTCCATAAACTCCATGGCTGTTTTCATCATATTGGTTGAGCCTAAAAACAATGGAGTGCGCTGATGTAATTCAGTAATGTCTTGTTCCATAATGCGATGATAACCATCATTAGCAACGCCACCGGCTTGTTCAATGATAAAGGCGAGTGGATTACATTCATATAATAAACGTAATTTTCCTTTTGGTGATTTGGTTGTTTTAGGATAAATGTAAATGCCTCCCGTAATTAAATTACGATGAATATCAGCCACCCCAGAACCAATGTAACGGCTGGAATAAGGACGATTTGTAGCTTTGTCTTCTTCTTGACAATATTTGATGTATTTTTTTACGCCGTCAGGGAAGTGTAAATAATTTCCTTCATTGATGGAGTATGTTTTTCCCTCTTTTGGCATTTGCATATTTGGATGAGATAAACAAAATTCACCAATACTTGGATCTAATGTAAAACCATTTACACCTTTACCAGTTGTATAAACTAACATGGCCGATGAGCCATAAATAATGTATCCAGCTGCAACTTGTTCAGTTCCACGTTGCATGAAATCTTCGTAAGTTCCTGGGCCGTTTAAACTTGTGCGACGGTAAATCGAAAAAATAGTTCCAATAGAAACATTTACATCAATATTGGAAGAACCATCTAACGGATCCATTGCTACAACATAACGCGCATTTTTTGAAATTTCTGAATCAATAGGAATAATTTCTTCGTTTTCTTCACTGGCAATGGCACAGCATTCGCCACCAGCTTTTAATGCAGCAATGAATTGATCATTAGCAAAAATATCTAGTTTTTTGACGCGCTCACCTTGTACATTTGTATCGCCCGTTTCTCCAAGTATTTCCACCAATCCTGCTTTGGTAACTTCTCTGTTTACAATCTTTCCAGCGATTGCAATATCGCGTAATAAGCGAGAAAGTTCTCCTTTTGCAAATGGAAAATCAGCTTGTTTTTCAATAATAAATTGGCCTAATGTGGTTGCGTACATAGTGTGTAAATTAAATTTGAGCAAACTTACAAAAATTTATCTAATCTATGAAGTGATTTGTAAATGCTGAGATACAATAATATCAGGTATATGCGAGAGATTTAATTATTTAGAAAACTCTTCTTTTAAAAATTCGCGCCAATCTCCTAAATTTGAAATCACTTGAATTTGACGGTATAGTAAGTGAAATTGCTCTTCATCTTTTTGAGAGTTTAACACCTTTAGTCTGTATTTATCAAAGTTAGCCAAGGCAAATTTTTCTTCAGCAGAAAGTGTTGCTCCGCTAAATTCTTTGTCGCGGAGATCATTAATGCTTTCTGCCCCGCCAATATCTTTCTTTGTGAAAAATCGTGTTGTTATGTCTTTTTTAAATTCCATCTGTTTCAAATGTATCAATAGTATTGATTAAATTAGCCTTCCATTTAACGGTCTTGCTAACATAATCATGTTAAAATCAATTTATATAAAAGCTTTTGTTTGCTTATGGAGCATGAATTTTTTTCAAACTCTCGGTTTTGCGCAGCAAATTATTAGTAAGTATGAATTTCTATGGGCGATTCGCTACCCAGTAGCTGCTTTCAAGATAAAGAAACAATTACCGCTTATATTTCATCATTATGACTTAGTGAAACGAAGTAAAGCATTAGATACATTAGAAAGTGGGGGTAAAATTGATGCTTTTCGGCATGTTTATGCCATGGCCTATTTAATGGGCTATGTAAATGAAAACAAGTTAAGAAAATTGGGAATTGCTCACGAAAAAGGGAACTATCATCAGTTTATCAAACATCAGTTAGAATTTAGTGAGAGACCAGATAGCTTGGCCTGCATCATGGATTTAAGAAATAATGAGCTAGGAATTGAAATAAATTCAGCTGCTTTACGTTATAATCCTGACAGCTTGGAAAAAGTGGTAGTTACTCAAATACAACTAGGAAAGGCCTGGTATTTTAAGCGAAATGACCAAAAAAGCTATGTTTCTTGTGAAAACAAACCTGTCATATTAAGTAACTATGCTAATAACTGGTTTATTCCTAAATGTTTAATCCCAACAAATCTTTAAATTATTTTTGTTGAAAAGTTATAAAAATAAAAAATAAGTGTATATTTGCCGTCCATTTTGGAATTAGTTATGGGTAAGAGTCAGTACAAAATACAGTTTGGCGGTTTATCATTTGGCGAACACCAATTTGAATTTGAGGTAAATAATAAGTTCTTTGAACAATTTAGTGAGAGTGAAATTACAACTGCTAACATTAAGGTGGAAGCTACGTTAATCAAGCAAAATAGCTTAATGCATCTTTTGTTTAATTTCGAGGGAGTTGTAAAATTAAGTTGTGATCGTTGTGTTGTTGATTATGATTGTCTTATAAATGGACATGAAAAATTAGTAGTAAAACATGGCAATCCAAAAGAAAGTAATGATGAAATCGTTGTATTGAAAGAAGGTCTAGAGGAGATTGATATTACTCAGTATCTTTACGAATACATTGAGTTAGCCATTCCTTCACGAAGAGTGCCTTGCGAAGAAGATGATAATGATGTTCAATGTGATGAAGAGACGCTTGCTAAGTTTAATGAATTAAAAGTAGAAGAAGAGAGTGAAAAAACCGATCCTAAATGGGATCAATTAAAAAATATAAAGTTTAACAATAATTAAAATTAAATACCATGCCTAATCCAAAAAGAAAACTATCCAGATCAAGAAGAGACTCACGTCGTTCTACATACAAAGCACCGCACATGACGATTGCTAAAGACACTACAACTGGCGAAGCTCATTTGTTTCACCGTGCACACTGGTTTGAAGGAAAATTATATTACAAAGGAAAAGTTGTAATGGAAAAAGCGGTTAAAGCTTAATTATAAATAATAAACAATATTAAAAACCTTTTCAAGAAACTGAAGAGGTTTTTTTTATGATCTTCATATAGTGAACACTAACTAACGGCTTCGTGCTTTGCTAATTATGAAGAAGATGGATCGCCTTGTCTAACAATGGCAATTGATATAAATAGAAACGGAAGTGTTGAAATAATAATTTTATAGTTTAAGCTAATTATCCCTATAAATAGCATAAGGTAAAGCAAACAGCCAAGCATCGCGATACTTATATAAGTCATAATTTTATTAGGTTTTTTTTGAAAAAGAGTAAGCAATAAAAGAATTTGTCCTCCAATTGGCAAAATAATGAGAGGATGAATAATAGAGTTTGGGTCTGTAAATAATTTTAAAATAATTTCCCTTTCAGCTTCAACAATAAATAGGTGATTATTACCGCTCCATTCTAAATACCCAATTAAAGAGGATAATACCAGAAGTGTATTTAAAATTTTTGCATGCATGATCCTTACTTAACATTCAGTCCATGAATTTTTAAAAAATCTGTTTGTTTTAAAATTCACAATTATTTGGTGTACGTGGAAAAGCAATGACATCTCTAATATTAGTCATGCCAGTTACAAATAAAACCAAGCGTTCAAAACCTAAACCAAACCCAGCGTGTGGACATGTTCCAAAACGACGTGTATCTAAATACCATTGCAAGTCGTGTGTTGGAATATTCATTTCGTTCATTCGGTTTTCTAATTTTTCCAAACGCTCCTCACGTTGCGAACCGCCGATAATTTCGCCAATCCCAGGAAATAAGATGTCCATAGCAGCCACCGTTTTTCCATCTTCATTTTGACGCATGTAAAACGATTTAATGTCTTTCGGATAATCCGTTAAAATAACCGGTTTTTTAAAATGTTTTTCAACTAAGTATCGTTCGTGTTCGCTTTGTAAATCAGCTCCCCATCCTTCTATGATGTATTGAAACTTCTTTTTCTTGTTATGATTAGACTCTCTTAAAATATCAATGGCTTCGGTATATGTTATTTTCGCAAACTCATTACCTAAACAAAAATGCAGTTTCTCTAATAAAGTTAATTCACTTCTGTCCGTTTGAGGTTTTTGTTTTTCCTCATCAAATAATCGCTGTGATAAAAAATCAATATCTTCTTTATTGTTTTCTAAAGCATAGGTAATAACAAATTTCAACATCTCTTCTGCGAGAGCCATGTTATCTTTTAAATCAAAAAATGCCATTTCGGGTTCAATCATCCAAAACTCGGCTAAGTGACGCGTGGTGTTGGAATTTTCAGCTCTAAATGTTGGCCCAAATGTATACACATCACTAAAAGCCATTGCTCCTAATTCGCCTTCTAATTGTCCTGATACCGTTAAATTCGTTGATTTTCCAAAGAAATCTTGTTTATAATCAACTTCATTTGTTTCTGTTAATGGAGGGTTTTTTGTATCGAGTGTGGTAACACGAAACATTTCTCCTGCACCTTCTGCATCACTGCTTGTGATAATTGGCGTGTGCAAATACACAAACCCTTTATCATTAAAAAATTTATGAATGGCATAAGCTAATGTATGACGCACTCTAAATACAGCACCAAATGTATTGGTACGAAAACGTAAGTGTGCGATTTCTCTTAAATATTCTAGTGAATGTGCTTTAGGTTGTAATGGATATGAATGCGATTTAGACACATCAGATTCACTATCTCCATAAATTTCAATATCAGTCACTTTGATTTCAACGGTTTGACCTTTCCCTTGGGAAGCGATTAATAAACCTGTTACACTTATGCAAGCACCTGGAGTTATACGTTTTAAAATGGCATCATCGGTAGTTTCAAAATTAACGACGGCTTGCAAATTATGAATACTTGAACCATCATTTAAAGCAATAAAAGAATTGTTGCGAAATGTTCTTACCCAACCTTTTACGTTTACGGTTTGATCAATTAAGTTACCTTTTAAAATTTCTTTGATTTTTGTACGTGCCATAATTATTATTACTAATGTGGCGTGAAGTTAATGATTTTAAGTATAAATTACTTCAAAATCAGAGCATTATTCTGCGAAAATTATCCAACCAATTTCGTTTTGCTTTCGGTAAGCATATCGCGTAATTCGGTGTAAATTTGATCAGCAGAAAAACCACATTCTTCATATAATTCAATTGGTTCGCCGTGTTCAATAAATTTATCAGGAATACCTAGTCGTTTGACATGGGCAGAATAGTTATGATCAGCCATAAATTCTAAAATAGCTGAACCAACACCTCCCATTAAACACCCATCTTCTAAAGTAATAACTTTTTTATATTTCGAAAAAACTTCGTGTAGTAAAGATTCGTCTAATGGTTTAGCAAATCGTAAGTCATAGTGCGCAACCGTTATATTTTCTTCTTCAAGCTTTTTAATTGCACTTGCTGCAAAGTTCCCAGGATGGCCAAGTGATAAAACGGCAATATCTTTACCATCTTTTAATTTTCTTCCTTTTCCTATTTCTATTTTCTGAAATGGTGTTTTCCAATTTACCATCACACCATTTCCTCTAGGGTAACGAATACTGAAACAGCCAGGTGTCTCATCAAGTTGAGCTGTGTACATTAAATTACGCAGTTCTTCCTCATTCATCGGCGCACTTACAATCATGTTTGGAATGCAACGAAAATAAGCGATGTCAAATGCACCATGATGTGTTGGACCATCTGCACCAGCTAAGCCACCTCTATCTAAACAAAAAATTACTTTTAAATTTTGTAAGGCCACATCATGCACCACTTGATCGTAGGCACGCTGCATAAATGATGAATAGATATTACAAAATGGAACTAACCCTTGTGTTGCTAATCCTGCACTGAAAGTTACCGCATGTTGTTCGGCTATACCAACATCAAATGCTCTATCTGGCATGGCTTTCATCATAATATTTAATGAACAACCGCTTGGCATAGCTGGGGTAACACCCATTATTTTTTTATTTAATTCAGCAAGTTCAACAATGGTATGGCCAAATACATCTTGGTATTTTGGTGGTTGCGGACTCGTTGGAACTACTTTTATAATTTCACCTGTATCTTTATTGAATAATCCTGGAGCATGCCATAGTGTTGGATTTCCTTCTTCACTAAATTGATATCCTTTTCCTTTTTGAGTCAGAACGTGTAATATCTTAGGACCAGGTATATCCTTTAAATCACTCATTATTTTGGTTAAACGTCCAACATCATGTCCATCAATTGGCCCAAAATACCTGAATTTCAATGATTCAAATAAATTACTTTGATTTAAAAGGCTTGTTTTTACTGCATTTTCGAGCTTGCTCGCAATTTCCTGCGCATTAGGTCCAAATTTGCTAATCTTACCAAGCAACTCCCAAACTTTATCTTTTGTTTTATTATACGTATGTGAAGTTGTAATATCTGTTAAATAATCGCGAAGCGCTCCTACGTTAGGATCGATACTCATACAGTTATCATTTAATACAACTAATATATTTGCATTAGCACTGCCTGCATGATTTAATGCTTCGAATGCCATACCTGCTGTCATCGAACCATCGCCAATTACTGCAATATGCTGTTTATCTTTAAGTTGATTATACTTAGACGCAACTGCCATGCCTAATGCAGCTCCAATAGAGGTAGAGGAATGCCCTACACCAAACGTGTCGTATTCGCTTTCAGAACGCTTCGGAAACCCACTGATTCCTTTGTAAATACGATTCGTATGAAAAACATCTTTTCGTCCAGTAATGATTTTATGACCGTAAGCTTGATGCCCTACATCCCACACTAATTGGTCGTATGGCGTATTAAATACATAATGAATAGCAGTTGTAAGTTCAACTACACCAAGCGAAGCACCAAAGTGCCCACCTTTTGTAGAAACAATATCAACAATATATTGGCGCAATTCTTTACAGAACTGTTCCAATTGATTTGGATTTAATTTTTTTAAGTCGGAAGGTGAATTTACTTTTTCTAATAATTCGCCTTGTGCAACCCCTGAACCTTTTACAATTTCCATTATAACAAATATATGTTTTTTTGTTTTAATAACGATATGTTGCTATCACATATTATGTATTTTAAACAAAAATAACATCCAATTGTTTTAAATAACTGAAAAGGTTAGAATTGTTTTAGCAATCAAATAGGTGACACATTATAGCTTTTTTTTAAATACTTTTTTTTAATTACATTTGAAGTAATAACTACGAAAAACAACTCATGAAAAAACTTTTATTTTTAATTTCATTTTCATTAACATCTATTTCTTTATTTTCCCAAAGCTGGGTAGATAAGTTTAAAAACAGCAATGAAAATTTTTATTCTATTCAAAACGAATTTAATACCTATTGGCAAACTCATAGCTATGAGCGAGGAAAAGGGTATAACCAATTTAAGCGTTGGGAATGGATGGCTGCACCAAGAGTTTATCCAAGTGGCGATTTAAAATTAGCTTCACATTCTAAAGCTTTCGAAGAGTTTCAAAGTTTTTTATTATCAAATCCAACAACGGCAGCTAAAATTAGTTCGCCCTCAAGTACTTCTGGCAACTGGGTGCCTATTGGTCCATTTGGTTCTCCAGCAGGAGGCGATGCAGGTCGTTTGACGTTTATTCGTTTTATGCCGGGCGTTCCTACAACTATTTTTGTTGGAACGGGCGCAGGTGGTTTATGGAAATCTACTGATAATGGCGTCAATTGGTCAACAAACACGAATACCTTAGCTGTTCTAGGATGTTCTGATTTAGCTATTAATCCATTAAATACAAATATCATGTATTTAGCAACAGGTGATATTGATGCAAATGACAATTCATCTGTTGGAATTTATAAATCAACAGATGGTGGTTTAACTTGGGCTATAACTGGCTTATCATGGACAGCTAGTCAAGGACGAACGATTGGAAGATTATTAATTAATTCTAAAAACCCTAATGTGTTGTTGGCTGCAACGAGTGTTGGAATATTTAGAACAAATAATGCGGGTACAACTTGGAATGTTGTGAAAAATGGCTCATACAAAGACATGGAGTATAAAACGACGGTAGGTGGTGATACCACTAATGTATTTGCTGTTACACAAAGTTCTTTTGTTAGATCGATTAATGGAGGCACAACGTTTACAACGGTCGCAACTGGGCTTCCAACAACTGGAGTTAATCGTATGGCTTTATCTGTAACGCCAGCAGACCCTAGTTATATTTATATTTTATGCAGTAAATCAGCTGATAATGGTTTTGGCGGAGTATATCGTTCTGTTGATGGTGGAGCTACATTTACATTAAGATCTTCAACACCAAATATTTTTGGCTGGAGTACAGATGGCTCTGATACAGGTGGGCAAGGTTGGTATGACATCGCTTGCGGGGTTTCTCCAACTAATAAAGAAGAGATTATTTGTGGTGGGGTTAACACCTGGAAATCAACCAATGGTGGAACTACTTGGACTTTAAATTCTCATTGGTATGGTGGTGGCGGTAAGCCTTATGTGCATGCTGATTTACATGCCGTTGAATACGTATCTGGAACAACGTGTTATTTAGGTCACGATGGTGGAATTTCTAGAACGACTACGAGTGGCACTGCATGGACAACCATAAATGGTCAAATGAATATTGCACAGGTATATAAAATTGGTCAATCTGCACAAGCTGCTACACCAAATTATGTATTGTCTGGACATCAAGATAATGGAACAAACTTAATGAACGGCACAACATGGACAGAAGTGTATGGTGGCGATGGAGCTGATTGTTTTGTAGATTGGAGTAATAATTCAACACTTGTAGAATCTTATGTATACGGTGATTTTAATAGATCAACAAATGGTGGTGGTTCATGGACAAACATCACAACTGGTTTAACAGGAACTGGTGCTTGGGTGTCTCCAATTATTCAAGATCCAAATAATGCTAATATCTTTTACTGCGGATACCAACAAGTATTTAAATCATTAAACAAAGGAACGCTGTGGTCGCAAATGGGTACTATTGCTGGCTCTGGCGACATTCTAAACATTGCAGCAGCTCCTTCTAATGCAGCAACCCTTTATGCAGCTCGCTCTAATAGTTTATATAAAACAACAAATAGTGGTACTACTTGGACGAGTATCAGCGCAGGACTACCAACTGGTTCGGCTGCCATCACAAACATTGCCGTTGATAACTTGGATGCAAATAATGTATTTGTTACTTTTTCCGGATACTCGGCAGGTAATAAAGTATTTGTGACAACTAATGGTGGAACATCATGGACAAACATTTCTACTGGATTGCCTAACTTACCAGTTAATTGCGTCATTTATACTAAAAATTTAAATGATGCTATTTATGTTGGAACAGACGTTGGTGTTTATTATAGAGACGGAAGCATGACTAGTTTTATTCCTTTTATGACTAATTTACCAAATGTCATCGTTACTGATTTTGAAATTCATTATGCAACAAGTAAATTGAGAGCAGGTACATACGGAAGAGGTGTTTGGCAATCAGATTTATATACTAATCCATCAACACCGCCAGTTCCAAATTATTCTACAGTTTTTTCTTCAGCTTGCGTAAATGTTCCTTTTGTTTTTAATGATCAATCATCCAACACACCAACAGCATGGACATGGACATTAACAGGAGGAACACCAGCTTTATCAACTGTTAAAAATCCAACCGTTACTTATACTTCTGCAGGTGTTTATACCGTATCTATGAAAAGCACAAATGTATATGGAACAAGTACTGTATATACTAATACCATATTAGTTTCTACAACTCCTACAATTGCCTTAACATCTGCTACTGTTTGTAGCGGTGTTCCGACAACGATTTCAGCATCTGGTGCAACTACTTATTCTTGGTCAAATGGAGGAGGAACCTCTTCATCCATCAGTGTTTCTCCAACTGTAACAACAGTTTATACTTGCACAGGATATGTTGGTGCTTGTACAGTTGTTAAAAGTACCACGGTAACAGTTGGTTCTACACCTGCAGTTCCAACCATTTCTCAAAGTGGTTCGGTATTAACTTCTAGCTCTGCTAGTGGTAACCAATGGTATTTAAACGGATCACCTATTGCTGGTGCAACAGGACAAACGTATACAGTTACTTCTACCGGATATTATTCTGTATGGATTACCTCACCATTTGGGTGTCAATCTTCATCTTCAGTTCTATCAGTGATATTATCAGGTTTAAATGAATTGCATATTTTTAATGCCATCATTTTAGGACCGAATCCTGCTAAAAATCAAATCACACTTACCATTCCTTCTGAATTAGTAAACGCAATTGCTGAAATAAAAGTTGTGGATGTGTCAGGAAAAGTAGTGATTGAGAAGCAATTGTCTTTAAATGCTATCACAGAAAAAATTAATATTGAAAATTTAGCAAAAGGCATTTATGTTATGGAATTAAAAACAAACACCATAGACAAGAAATTTAAATTTGTGAAAGAGTAATTACTGTTTTGACTTATAATAAAAAAGACGTGTTAATAATTTTATCACGTCTTTTTTATTTGAGCAATAATGTATTGTAATATAGCAAACTATTTTCCGAATCATTTGCTATAAGCTTGTGAGTTTCAGCACCAATAAACACTTCAGAAAATAATTTTTCAAATGCCTTTACTTCTTTCTTATGCTTTGGGTCTTCTGTCATCTTATTATAAATTAAACAGCTATTTGTATTAGAAATTCTCTTTAGATTCGTAATGTATTCGGACGATGCAAATTGTTCTGGTACATTGCCATCAATGAAAAGATCGGAAATAATTAAATCAAATTTTTTATACGTTGTTTTCACATATTCAAAGGCATCATCGTTAACAATATTTAATGCCTTAAATTTTTCAATTTCAAAATACTTTTTTGCTAACTCAATGACAACGTCATCTTTTTCAACAGCGGTAATAGAACAATCAATTTTATATTTTTGCTTAAGCAGTGATACAACGGTTCCAGCTCCCATGCCGAGCACTAAAACACTTTTGATATCGTATTTTTTGATAGCTATACGCTTAAAAAAAGCATTGAATAAAGCATGTAATCCTCCATACGAATAATTGGCATTGTCACTATTAAGCACATATTTTCCATTCGATTTTACAACTTCTAGATAGGGGGTAACCGTTCCTTTTCTTTTTTCAATAATAACGGGATATAAATAGCTTACCATAGTTCTTCATTAATTTAGAGCTGTCTGAAAATAGTTTCAGAGTGGCGCAAAACTAATGCTATAATTTGTAGCATCCTACTTTATTTTTATTGTGTACTTTTACATGAATGAATGAAAATTTAGACGCTCATAACGAAAAGCATACTAATACCGATAAGGATTACGAAAAAGCACTTCGCCCTATTGAATTCAATGATTTCAGTGGACAAGAAGCTGTTGTCGATAATTTACGAGTGTTTGTTTTAGCAGCTAAGCAACGTGAAGAAGCACTCGACCATGTACTATTACATGGTCCTCCGGGCTTGGGAAAAACAACCTTAGCCCATATTATTTCTAATGATTTAGGTGTAAATTTAAAAGTAACAAGTGGCCCAGTGCTTGATAAGCCAGGCGACTTAGCAGGTCTATTAACTAATCTTGAACCGTTTGATGTTTTATTCGTTGACGAAATTCATCGCTTGAGCCCTATCGTTGAGGAGTATTTATATTCCGCTATGGAAGATTATAAAATTGATATCATGATTGATAGTGGGCCAAATGCCCGCACCGTTCAAATTAAATTAAATCCATTTACATTAGTTGGAGCAACTACTCGCAGTGGACTTTTAACGGCGCCTTTGCGCGCACGATTCGGAATTACATCTCGTTTAAATTATTACGATAGTAAAGTTTTGACAGGAATTGTACAGCGTAGTTCGGATATTTTAGGTGTAAAAATTGGAGACGAGGCTGCTTATGAAATTGCAAGAAGAAGCAGAGGAACACCACGTATAGCAAATGCATTATTGCGCCGTGTAAGAGATTTTGCACAAATAAAAGGTGATGGTAGTATTGATATTGATATTGCAACCTATGGATTAAAAGCATTAAACGTTGACAAAAATGGTTTAGATGAAATGGACGTACGTATTTTATCAGCAATCATTGATAAATTTAAAGGTGGGCCAGTCGGCATCACAACCATAAGCACTGCTGTTGGCGAAGAAGCCGGAACTATTGAAGAAGTGTATGAACCTTTTTTAATTCAAGAAGGGTATTTATCCCGCACACCAAGAGGTAGAGAGGCAACCGAAAAAGCATACAAACATTTAGGAAAATCCTTTAGAGCTAGAAATGGTGGATTGTTTGATGAATAAAAAAACAACATACTCTTCTATCATTAAACAAGAAGCTAAACGTCTGGGTTTTGATTTTTGTGGAATTTCCAAAGCTGAATTTTTAGAAGAAGAAGCGCCCAGGTTGGAGAAATGGTTAAGTGAAAATAAACATGGAAAAATGGAGTACATGGAAAATCATTTTGACAAACGCCTTAACCCAACGCTTTTAGTTGATGATGCAAAATCAGTAGTATCTTTATTGTATAATTATTTTCCGGAGCAACAACAAAATCCAAGTTCGCCAAAAATTTCTAAGTATGCCTATGGTTTAGATTATCATGATGTGATTAAGGATAAGCTCAAAGAATTTTTATTTACACTCAAAGAAAAGATTGGAGACATTAACGGAAGAGCTTTCGTGGATAGTGCGCCAGTGCTTGATAAAGCATGGGCAAAAAAAAGCGGTTTAGGTTGGATTGGAAAAAACTCTAATTTGATAAATAAAAAACAAGGCTCCTTTTTTTTTATTGCTGAACTTATTATTGATATGGATTTACAGTATGATGGCGCTATAAAAGATTATTGTGGCACATGTACTAAATGTATAGATGCTTGTCCAACTTCAGCTATTGTTGAGCCTTATGTGGTTGATGGTAGTAAATGTATTAGTTATTTCACCATCGAATTAAAGGAGGCAATTCCGAATGATTTTAAGGATAAAATGGATAATTGGATGTTTGGTTGCGATGTGTGTCAAGATGTGTGTCCTTGGAATAGTTTTAGCGAATTTCATCAAGAGCCAAAATTTAATAACACAACTGGTTTTTTAAATTTTAATACGGCAGATTGGAATCAACTAAATGAAGAGGTATTTTCAACTGTATTTAAAGGCAGTGCCGTGAAACGCACTAAATATAGTGGTTTGAAGCGGAACATCGAATTTATTAAACCAGCCTAAGATTTTTATAATCTATTTGTTACTTTTTTTCTTAAAAGATTTTAGGTATAAATGTAGGCCAAAATATATTTGATAGTTAGTATAATTATTTTTTCTAATCATTGGTTTTAATGAATTCGTTCCAATCATTAACGGACCATATGAAGCTTGGAGACCAAGGTCAAATCTTTTATAATCTTGTGCTAATGTAAATGGAAGAGAAAGTCCAAAATCATTCGATCTAAAGCTAGGAATTAAACTCATATAACTTTGACGAATAATATTTTCGCTATTTGTCCTATTCAAAATATTTTGTGACATCAGGTAACTTATATATATATGTTTAGTGATTCTATAGTCAACGTTAAGATTAACCATAGCGGGTGTATAAATCGTTTTGGTTAAAACATAATTTTTTTTTACATCAAATAATGTTGTAATTGAATCAAAGTATGACTGTGTTTCTTCTGATTGAAATCCATTAGTGAGTATAAGATTAAGAATATCTTCTGGAACAATTGTGATTGGATCATTTGTAGAAATATTAAAACTTTTGATTTCTTTTTTAACTTTTATAAAACCAATGTCTGATATAGAAAAGCCTATACTTAATTTGTATTCATTATCAGTCGAATCAATTTTTTTATTTTTTAACTGATAACAACCACCAACATCAAATGAAAGACCATTATTTTTAATACTTGTACCGCTTAAAAATGGGTTTGCGTTAAATTGTTTCAATGATTTTAGGTTACTATAATTATAAGCAAATTTAAGCGCATTTAATTTTAAACTATCAAAACCAAATAGTTGAATTCCAAAATCATTACCTCCTGTGTGAATATACCCTGAAGAAGTTAGAAATTTCGATGTTAATCCAGCGCTCAAACTTTTTTTTCCTTTCTCGAAAAGTAATCTACTGAATGATACAAAGTATTCTTGATAGGCGATAGCGTTGACATTAAAATTAATTTTTGATAGATTATCACCAAGTTTAATAGACCCATCAGGGTTATTAAAAATATTATTTTTATCTGTGGAATCTAAACCAGATAACACAATTTTAATTAAACGCGAATCAATATTTGTGACTGATCCTATTATTCTTTTTCTTGTTCCTCCACCAATTACATTTTTTTTATTTATTCTGTATAAAAAAGCAGGACCTAATACTTCGTAATCTATATATACATCTGTCGGTTTATTATTACTTACATTAGTGATCCATTTTTTTGTAAAAGCTAATTTCCCATTTGAATTTTTGTATTGATTACCTACTTTTTTTAAAAACATGTCATTTACACTAAAGGGTGCTGACCATGCCAATCCATTGTTTGATACGTTTGCTCCAATTGCAAAAATATTCAAATCTAATTCGTATTTAGTATAAGTGGCAAAAGCTGGATT
>JBILCJ010000105.1:0-7601 GCA_044353195.1 Bacteroidia bacterium
AGAATAGATACTATTTTTTTGAGGTAAGGCGGACCAAATTTGAGCTTGACCTTTCATTAAAAAAAAATGTAATACAACAATAAGATATGTTTTTTTCATATATGATGATTCAGATAATAATTAATTCAACCGCTTTAAACAATTATTATGCCAAAACTATGAATACTCTATTTTAGCTCTAAATTTGCAAAGTGAAGAAGGAATCGACTTTATAATTCATCCATGATACATGGTATGATTTCAGATGTTTTTGTTTTTAAAAAGCCACCTTGTTTATTATAGATGTAATCAATAATTGTACATAATTTTCCATCGGCTGAATAATACATTTCTTGCTTTTTATTTCCAGATGGTTGTAAATACGTGACGTTATAGAATCTACCATCCGGCAACTGTATAGCATAATAATATTTTTGCTTATTTTCGTTAAAACGCTCTGTTAGAAATTCATCAGGACAATTGTCTCTATACTTTCTGTATTCTTGAATATCCCCATTTTCAAAGCGTGTCATGAATTCAGCATAAATATTGGTAAAGTGGCTGTAAAAATATTCGTTTTTTGCTTGTGTAAAACTATCTACTGCTAAGCTTGTAATATGCACCAAGCGTTCATTTGTACCGCCATTACCAATACTATCAAGGTAATACCAACACCAGTCTCTTTCTTTGGAATGCGTACAATATTTTTTGCCTTCAATTAATAATATTGAGTTCGCACTTTTTTTTATTTTGACCAAAATAGTGTTACTTAACTCGCCATCACTTGTCATCGCTAATTTAGTAGGAGTAATTTCTTGTTCTGTATCGTTGTAATAGCTGTAAATACTATCGCCTAAGGCAATACCGTTAGGATTGTAACACACATTTATTTTATAAACGCCTGCAAATAATGGCACGCCGAAACTATGGTGGGATGCTGTTTGTGTTAAATAGCTATAATAATTTTCAAAATCATTCCAATAAATTGGAATGGTAATTTGTTCTAAAGGTTTTAAGACGCGTATCATAACGTGACCAGTATCATGCACCATCATATGGATCAATTTATTTTCTGTTGCCCTCAAGATGCTTGTATTATTAGCCTTATCATAAAGGTTGAGGTAAAATAATTTTTGACCTGTGTTTTGAGTATGTGGTAGAAGAACCGGGTAACTTTTTTCTTTATCCGAATTGGTGATGGTAATTAAAAATGTAATTTTTTCACCTTCTTCATATAGTTCTTTTTCAGTGCTGAGTTTAAACTTAATGGGATGATATTTCATATCGGCGTAAACGCCAAGATTAAAAATTAAAAGCAAAACGATGATTTTTATTTTTTGCATTTTATTTTTTTATTTAACTAATTCAATTGTTTTTTAGTAATGTAAATATTGAACAAATATAGTAAATCAATGAATTAAAATCTCTGTTGCACCAAAGCCATAATTTTTGTAGGAGGCATCATAAAAACTAACATCTTCAATTGAGTTGAGGATATCTGCTATTTCTGCTTTTAATTTTCCGTTTCCAACACCGTGAATGACGATTAACTTTTTAATACCATTATTAATAGCGTAGCGTAATTCTTTTTCAAAACGTTCTGTTTGTATGGCCAAGATTTCACCATTTGTAAGGCTGCTATAAGAATCCATCAATTCTTCAATATGCAAATCGATTTCTTTTGTCAAGTCTTTGATGCGCTGCTTGGCTACTGATTTTTTTTGAGGTTGTTTAAATTCTTTAATTGATTTTAAACGTGTAATATCTTCTTGATTGAGGTTCTGTTCTACTTTTTTTATTTCGGTAAAATCATCTTTTAGAATAAAGGCATATACCGAGAAATTAAATTCATCATGACTTAATAAATTAGATTGCAGTAATGTTTTTTCATTGATGTGTAAGATTTCTGAAATAGGTGCTTGTATTTTATAATGCATGTTTTTGAAGAACAGGCAATCAATCTTATGGAATACAAATTCCTTTAAAAAGTTTTTTTTAACTTGACGTAAATAAATTTTTTGATAAGCCCCTAATTCACCATGCTTAAGGGTTTGAAAGTGCTCTTCATCTTTTACTGAGTAAGTAAAAGCTAAATTATAAGAAGATGAATTAAATAAATAAAATTTATAATCAGTCACTAACATGGGCATATCATGATCAGGCTCAATAACAAAATAGACAGAATCAGATAATACATTTTCAACGACTAAATCTAAGTTCTCAACTTCTGGATTTAGAATAAGTTCTGTATGTATAGGGACTAATTTTTTAATTAAATAAGGAATTTCAAATCCGTCAGGCATCTCTACAAATACGGTGTCTTTGTCTTTAAAGCGTGTGATAATCCCTTGTCCAACTTCGTTTAAAAAACTTACTGTATCTCCAATTCTTAATTTCATAATTCTTCGTTTTTTATTGATAAAATCAATGCTCCTTGTTCTTTTATATTGTAGAACTGTAAATGGTATTTAGCACATTCTTTTTTTAATCGTTGCAATGTTTTGTTCGTATTACTGCAATCTCCAATAATTAGTGGCTTACTCATTTTAAGAGTGTTTAAATTTACAAAGGAATTGTGGCTTACTAAAATATAATTCACCGAATCACTGTTAAGCTTTTGATTAGATTGAGATACATTCAAGAATCTTTTCTTATTGAGTTGCTGCATTGGGTGTGAAGTATGATGAAGAATGAGGTTAGAATACTTGATTGTATAGGGCTTTATGTATTTTTCAAATTCGGCTTCTGTTATGCGATTTAAGTCGTAATAAATATGTTGACCAATCCGTGTTACAAAAAAAGATTTCTTTTTAATATGAAAGACTACGATTTCCTGTTCATTGATTTGACGGTATTGTTTTACGATGCCTGATAGTGCCCAAATTATGCAAACTATAAAAGTTAGCGTCACCAATTTATATGATTTTGTTCTTACAATTATTAAGAATAATGCGATACATATACTTAAAAATAAAGCATCTTTAGAATCAAACGAAATAGAATCGATGTATCCATAATATTTCCTATTGCTGAGATTAGATGATTGAATCATAAAATCAACCGTATGATTTGTAAGCTTACTGAGTATGTTTTGAATGACTACAAAAGGATGCAGTAATACGATACATAGGGCTAAAAACATAACGAGTAGGCTTATCGGAATGATAATTAAATTGGATACTACAAACCAAATAGGGAATTGATGAAAAAAATATAGGGTAATTGGTAAAGTAAATAGTGTGGCGGAAATAGATATTAAACAGCTACTCCAAAACCATTTTAAAATTTTATGTTCAATGTAGTACATAGACTCTAGAATAGGGTATAAATATAGAATTCCAAATACTGCAAAATAGCTTAATAAAAAGCCGACATCAATAATTAAAAAAGGGTTAAATAATAATAAAATAAAGGCAGATAAAACTAACGTATTGTAACTATTACTTTGTTTTTGAAATGTTTTGCCTAATATAATTAAGCTTAGCATAAGGCTCGCTCTTAATACGGATGGAGAAAAACCAGTAATAGTTGTAAATAGCAAAAGCACGAAAATGATGACTGCACATTTTGTTTTTTTATAACGATCTGTTTTATCAATAAGAGAAAATAAAAACAGAATGATTGAACAAATAACCCCTGTATGCATTCCAGAAACAGATAAGATGTGTAATGTGCCTGAATGAGAAAAGCTGCTTAAAACATCTTTATCTATTTCATCATCAAAGCCAACTAAAAGTGCGGAACATATAGCAAAACTGTTTTCGGATAAGCAACTTTGTCGAAGTGAATTTACTAGTTTAGCTTTAATTTTTTCGCCAATCAATTCAATGGAATAATCTGTACCTAAATATTTGTTTTTTGTTATGTGTTTATAATCAGAGTATACAACGTGATATATATTTTTATGTTCTAAATACTGTTTATAATTAAATTCATTGGGATTTTTTGGTTCATTGATATAACTCCATTTTGAATCAATGTTAATGAATTCTCCAACATGAAAAGTTGGCAACGAATCTTTCTTTAAATAAATGATTGTTTTCCCAGTTACAGGCCTCCACTCATTCTTGTATTTTAAACAAGTTAGATTGACAGTTAGTTTTAAACCATAATTTGTAAAAACAGGAACTTCGGCAATGGATGCTATAACCATCTGTTTTTCTGTATTGATTACATGAGAATAATGGCGAGGATCATTTTTGGCATCATAAAGACTTATGGAAAGATTTGCTAATACAAATAGAAAGACTTGCATCGAAGTGGTGTAAATGCTTTTTTTAAGTAAGGATGATTCTTTCGCGCTGTTTTGAATAAAGAACGTTATTACAACAAACGTTATCGAAACAAGAAAGCAAATGTTAACGTGAGGTAAAACATCATAATGTTGTGCATAAAAAATACCAAGGAGGTATGGAATAATAATTTTTAAAAGTGGAACAGAATTAAAGCGGTTCATGACATTAAAAAATAAAATACGTATTGCTTTTATGCAAGAGTACTTAATTTAATTTAGGAAGCCTTATTTTTTTTGTTAAAATAATGCAGTTAAACCAGCATGAATTTTTCCAGTTCGTAAATCAAATCCATTTCCAAATTGATTACCGAGCGCATAGCCTAAATTAAAAATGCCGGCTTTGGTATCGAAGTTTATTCCAGCACCAAGGCTTATAGGCGTATCTTTGATGTTTAAATTATTGGATTTGTTTTCGTACCATGCACCTTCGATGAATACAAATAAATTAGAATTTTTTTCAAAAAGAAAACGGTATTCAATTGTTGGAATAAAGTAGGTTGATGCATAAATACTTTCTTCATCAAATCCTCTCAATGTTCTTAACCCGCCAATTCGATACAGTTCGTTTTTATAGATGGTGTTTCCAAAGAGTGTGGCATATTGAGCACTAAGTTTTAAGATATTGTTTTTGTATAATTTTATAAATCCTATGACATCTCCTTCTAATTGGTATTGAGAAGAATTTAGGGCTACATTTGTGTAAGCGGCATCATTAAGCTTTGGATTTTTTTTAATGATTCTACTTCCAATAGAACCTTGTGTGTTGATACTAATTCCTTTTTTAGGATTAAATTTATAATCTAATTTTTCATAAAAAAAACCGAGTCCATAGCTTTTCGTTGTAATATCAGCGTATTCAGGCAAAACCGTTAGTGCGATTAATCCGCTAGTTGAAATTAAATTGGCATTGCGTTGTTTGTAAAATGTTTTGATATAATTTAATCCGCTATAATAATAATTGAATGCCAATGTGTTGCCTACATCAATAAATGTTGTGTCTTTTTTGTATAGTTTTATATTATAATCAACTCCAATAGGAAGACCAAATAGATAAGGATAGATAACTCTAGCTTTTAAATCTTGCGTTTCAGTTTGTAGCCTTCTCCAATTGATATCAAATGTTTCCCCATTTTTTAATACGGCATTTACTAATTTAATTTTGACATCGCCTGTAAAAATTGTTTTACCCTTTTCATCAGGCAAAATACCAACAATTCCATCAAATTGGGAGGCATTTTTTTTATCAAGAAATAAAAATAATTTATTTTGTTTGTTCGTCAACTTTAAAATGGCTGGCTTTGTTTCAAATAAAAACGGGAGTTGATTTATTTTTTTAGAAATAGATTGAAAGGATGCTTCATTGTAAGGCATGCCGTTTTTAATATTTAAATAACGAGTTAAAAATTTTTCATTAATAGCGGCGTTTCCTTCAATGATGAGGCTATCGAGTTGAATATAAATATTTTTTTCGATGACAAGTTGAGCACTTATTTGTTGCGAATCAATTTGAATACTATCTAATTTTGCGAGGGCAAATGGATAGCCATTATTTTCGTAATAGCTAATTAGTTTTTCCATCAATTGAGCGAGTTCATTGTATTTGAATGGTCGTTTAGAAAAAAAATGTTCATTATAACCTAATTTGGTAATAACGTCTTCGTGTATTTGGTTATACATTAAATTAACCCATGTAAATTTTTTCCCAATAGAAATAAATGCCTTGTAATTCAACGAATCGTGTTGTAAGCTATCTAGGCTAGCTGTAATATAACCTTCGTTAATTAACGAAAAACAAATAGAATTAATTTCTTTTTTTAAGGCTAAGGTATCTTGAAATTCTTTGGTAAAAATCAGATTTTTAAATCTAGGTTCGTTACTCACATGATGTAAAGTAAGCTTATAAGTGTTTTGACCTATACCTTTTATAGTAAGTAAATAGAATAAAATATAAATAAAGGTTTTTTTCACATCCTTTTTAATCCTAATTCCAAACGTATCTTATGCCAATCCCTTGTTGAAAACAAGTATTTGTATAGTTACGTAATTCGGGCACTGACAAGTAATTAATACCAGGTCTCAATTCATAATGAAGGTGCGTGTGTTTCCAAAATTCTTTTTTCTTACCCATTCTAAAATCAACGCCTAACGGTAAATACACGGAACCCCCAATATTATTTTTTTGTAAAAAAACTTCTGATTTATTAACGCCATTGTTTGAAGAATTGTAATTAGTAGGCGTTGTTCCAAATGTCTTTTCTGCAATTGTATATTTAGAATATGTAATACTAGTGCTCGCATTTATTGAAGCACCAAATGAAAGGCCAATGCCACCATATAAACCCCAACGCGCTTCAGAATTTGTTTTAAAAATTAAAGAACCATCTAATCTTAATTGTTTTGAATTATAATTCATCCCGTAAAATTGATATGTTATAGAATCAAGTGTTGAATATTGCCCTGTTTGTTGTGAAACAAGTGTATCATAGGGTTTTCTTGTTTCGCTGTAGTATGAGTTCAATAAACCTTGATTTCCTAAAAAATTAAAGCCCAATCTCAGTTGCATGTTTGACTTATACAGTTGTTTTTCTTTATCTAAAAAGTTCAAACCAAGCATAACTGAAAACACCGAGTTTCCATCTGTTCCCATTGTATTTCTTTGGTTAAAGTTTGAAAAGTTTTCGTTGAGTAAAGTTGAGTTAGGAGCTAGTTTTTTAAAATCGGTAAGTGATGCTGGCGAATTTGGTTGTAATATAAATCCCAACTGAACATGAGCATCTTGGATTTTTATTTTTTTCGGAGACTTAATTAATTTCATGGGCAAACTTTGCATAGTTTTTGGGAAAGTTTGCATGACTTCTTGGCCATGTATTCGGCTACAAAAAAAAAGAAAGGTGAATAGGATGATTGCAAAAGTTGGTTTACACTTTGTCATTGTAAAATAATTTATGGTTTTAAAGTAAAACGACATGATGCTTGATTTATTGTGTTTACCAATGGTTGCTTGTCCCATTTAAGCAAGAGAAATCTCTTTCACAGTTTCAACCCAATCATCTCCGCTATTGAGACTTTCTACTAGCTGCACTTTATGCCCGCCGTGTTCGTGAAAAATTTCTTGGTATTCGGTTCCTATTTCATAAATGGTTTCTAAGCAATCAGCTGTGAACGCTGGCGAAAAAACTAAAATATTTTTCATTCCCTTTTTTCCTAAGTCTTCAATAATTTTATCACTAAAAGGGGTTAACCATTTGTTGTCTAATCTACTTTGAAAACTCACCGTGAATTTATCTTTAGGAATATTTAGTTGTTTTACAATCAATTCAGTTGTTTG